>JAIUYC010000765.1 GCA_020216575.1 Coleofasciculus sp. S288
CGTTGATGGTTTTGATTTTAATCTACCGCCAACAATGGAATGCTCGTGCCTTCAAGCAGCTTTCTTGGCCGGATTGGCTGAGTTTAACTGGAGTAGCCTTACTAGAAGGAGCGATCGCACCCGCCCTAATTTTTACAGCCCTCGATTTAACAAGAGTCAATAATGTGATTTTGATCGGACGCATCGAGCCTGCCCTCACTTTGGCTTTATCCGTTTTGTGGCTCAGGGAACGAGTGAATTTATGGGTGGTTGCTGGTGCGATCGCTTCCTTTATCGGAGTCTTCCTTACAATAGTGCTTCAGCCTCTAGGGGAAGACGGGATCAAAATGATGGGTTTCCAGATAGGAATAGGGGAGTTGATGACAGTTGGCTGGGCTGTCGCTATAGCCCTTTCCACCATTATCAGTAAAGCCAAACTTCGTAATATCCCCTTGGGAATCTTTACCATCTATAGAACAGCTCTAGGAACATTAGTTTTCTTTGTTGTGGCTATCAAGCTATATGGCTCCGTTCATTTTATTGATGCCTTCTCACCCTTGTTGTGGCAGTGGATGTTATTTTATGGAGCGGTGATTGTCGCAGGGGGGCAATTTTGTTTTTTTAATGGGTTAAAGAAAACTACTGCATCAGAGGTTTCGCTTGTTAGCTCTTTTAGTCCGATCGTGGGAATTGTAGCCGCTTACTTGATTTTGGGGGAAGCACCTAATATGGCTCAATACATTGGAGGTACCATTATTCTGCTCGGCATCGCTTTAAACCAGATTGGCGCTACGCCCAAAAGTGCTGAAATTGCTGCCGAGAGCGGTAGTGCTAAGGAAATGGAGATGGAAGCTGGCTTTAAAGGAATCTAATCATCTATTTAGAGCAATTCTCGACCCTTGTGGGATACACCTAGATTCAGGAGTCGTAGGGGCGGGTTTCACCGAGATATCTGCTTCCCACGACTCAATCCGATAAACCCGCCCGTACTTCAATCATTTGAGAACCGCTATAGCTGATTTCCTCAGTATTTTTTGACAGGAAAAAGAGAAAGACAAACAGGTTTAGTCCTTCCCCTTTCATGAACAATTGATTTCAGGAACTCTCTGAGGCATGAGATTTATACTGGTAGAGTTTTCTTTGCTTAATTTATTTCGATTCGTTAAAGTTATTAGAGGATAAACGTATTCATCGATACATTAATTCGGTGTTTATTTAGTTTTGTAACATAATCCCTTTATAAGCTGACCTAATTTAAAATTTCTTAATCAATTTAAAGAGTATTAAATTGTTTTGTGTAGAGGCTTGTTAAATATAGCCCAAACCTTCATGAAGAATGGTATAAACCTTTGAAGATAACGCTTATACTTGACTTAAAAACTCCACAGGTTAGCTCTTTAATCGAATAACTATGTCCACCACAGGCTTCCTAAGAGACTTTGCCTTGCCGGAAATGTTTCAGTTTATTGATAAAGGGCGTAGAACTGGTGTGTTGAGACTACGGGCTTTGCCAGATTTACAAACAACACTACCGCAAGTTCATTACCTTTGGATGTATCAAGGCCGCATTGTGGCAGCAGCCGATCGATTAGATCAGCGAGGTTTAATGAAACTGATTAAGCAACGTTATTCGGTGAGCAATCAGGTAGGTACTAAGCTGTTCCAGCTCTACCAAAATGAGCAACCCCTAGGTTTGTGTCTCAAACATCAAGGCGTGTTAAAGTCAGAACAACTGAAAGCTCTATTCCAAGTTCAAGTCTTGCAACCCGTATGCGCCTTGTTCCAATTGAAAGATGCTCAGTTTAAGTTTGATCAGAATGTTCCCATACCAATGCGGGAAATGACAGGCTTGAGCATACAGGCAAGAGTTTTAAATCAATATAGGTTGATTAAAGTGCTTGCGGAGAAGATAGAAACTCGCTGTTTGGATCGGTGTTTTACCTTAACAGCATTGCCTGTCCATTCTCCTCAACCTTTATCGATGCTCTTGCCGAAGTGAATTAAGCAGTAGAAACCTATTCGCTATAATCACCATCCAATTAAGCATCTGAGTCACTCACCCGTTGCGGTGCTAGCTCAATAACGACGGTACAAGATAAGGGACGTTGCGATCGCGAACTCTTCACCACGGGCTGAACTATCGAGCAGGACTTACGCAAAGAAAGCCTCTGAATCGCCAATGGTAGGGACTTTGGTCCCAGACTGTCTTATCGGTACGTCGCCCAACGATTTAACTAGGCTTACAACCCCCGATAAACCACCGTTTCATACTAGTTAGACAGTCTGGGGACTTTGGTATCGTGTCCCTACCAGATGTGGTGTCTATGCGTAAGTCCTGCTCGTAAATCTAAAATCCAAAATCGGCTGACCCCTGACTCCTGACTCCTGACTCCTGACTCCTGACTCCTGACCCCTGACCCCTGACCCCTAGTGTTAAAACTCAGTCAACCCAATCTTGTGACCCACCTCACACGGCTAACTTCAAACAATCACGCTTGTCAAAAAAACCTTATCACAACGAGCTAGAAGAATTTTTTTTAAATTAGAGCTATATAAAACAACCAACATTATGACCTCGCTTCCAGAGAGGGCATTAAGCCCTCATTCCATTAAGTCTAGAAGTAACCTATGCTCTTGATAATGCAGTGAGTTGCTGCCTAATATCCCTAAATTCCCTGATGACTCTTGTGAAGAGGACTCTCCATGTTTGACCCTACACAATTACTCATTGACCATTTCGTTCAACAAATTCGAGACGGCTACCACCGCACCTACGGAGGCTGGAAAAGCAACTACGCAGAAATTATCAGCTGGGCGGGTAGCATGGCTCTAGAAAACATCGCCAATAGTGATGCCTTGTATCACAACGTCGAACATACCATCTTAGTCACCTTGGTTGGACAAGAAATTCTGCGAGGCAAGCACATCCGAGAAGGAGGTGTTTCTTGTGAAGACTGGATGCATGGGATCATCTCCTTGCTCTGCCATGACATCGGCTACGTCAAAGGAGTTTGCCGACAAGACCGACCGAATGAAGGATTGTATGCCACGGGTATCGGCGATGAGATGGTGAAGCTACCCCCAGGTGCTAGTGATGCGTCCTTGACTCCTTACCATGTAGACCGGGGAAAATTATTTATTGAAGAGCGCTTTGGCGGTAACATCCTGATTGACGCCGAAGAAATTAAGCGCAACATCGAACTCACTCGTTTCCCCGTACCCAAAGATAACGACCATCAAGACAAAGTTAACCTCCCAGGTCTGGTGAGAGCAGCAGATTTAATCGGTCAGCTGAGTGACCCACGCTACCTGAAAAAGATTTGCGCCTTATTCTATGAGTTTGAAGAAACAGGCGTGAACCAAGCCTTAGGCTATCGCCATCCCGGAGACTTGCGCCAGAATTACTCCAAGTTTTACTGGAATGGCGTTTATCCCTTTATTCAAGAGGCGTTGCACTACTTAGAGCTGACAATGGAGGGCAAGCAAATCATGGCTAACCTTTACGCAAACGTTTTCGTAGTAGAGCATGAACAACAGGCTCTTAATGCAACGGTCTCTGCGGCTTAAATAGGTGTTGAAGGGTCAAGATGGGCAAATCTAATCGTAGAGACGTTCCGGCGGAACGTCTCTACAAGGTTCTAAGTTT
>JAIUYC010000766.1 GCA_020216575.1 Coleofasciculus sp. S288
TTTGCCATAGCGCGTTCTCGCTTGTGCTTCCGTCAAACCTACCCGTGCCAGTTGGGGGTCACAGAAGACAGCACTGGGAATCCCTCGATAATCGACTTTAAACAGGGGTGCAAATAGCGCATTCTTTAAGGCAATGCTAGCTTCATACTCAGCAATATGAGCAGACTGATAACCACCAGCCACATCACCACAAGCATAGATGCGGGAATTCGTGGTTTGCAATTTCTCGTTGAGTGCAAGTCCCTGGGGGTGGAACTTCACCCCAACACCTTCTAGATTTAACGATTCGATATTGAGCTGCTGACCCGTAGCCAGCAACATTTCATCGGCTTCAATCGCATGATTTCCCGCCTGAACCCACTTTTTACCCTCTATTTCCCTGACCTGGGTAACCGAACTTTCGGTAAGAACATGTACTCCCTCAGCCTCCAACTGCGCTTGCACTAATCTAGATGCCTCTGGGTCTTCATTCGGCAATAGAGAGGTATCGCTCACGACGAGAGTTACCTCACAGTTGAGCCGTGCTAGGGTTTGAGCTAGCTGAACGCTCATTGGACTACCACCAATCACCACCCAATTCCCCTGCACTCGTTGAGAAAAATCTGGTTGCCAGAAATCTGCTGGTGTGAGATAGCCAAGAGAATTTAACCCTTCGATATCGGGAACAACAGGGCGAGAGCCAGTGGCAATCAAATAGGCACGCGATCGCAGGCGGCGGTCGTTGACGACAAAGCCGAGGTGAGGGCGTCGGCAAAACTCACCAACTCCAGCGACTACATCAACACCTAACGATGCCAAGATAGCTGGCGATCGCTGTTCTGAACGAGCGTAGACGATCGCTTTCGCCCACTGAATTGCCTCAGTCAATTGAACAACTGGGTCTTGACACTGTTGGGTTGGGTCAGCGCTTTGAAAGTAGATCCCTAATTGAGAAGCATCACGGAGTTGCTGGACAACATGCCCCACTTGAGTTAATGTCTGAGCATAGATTGCTCCATGACCCAGCCAATTCGTTTGTACCTGCTGGGGTTCTACTAGAGCCACACGGGCATTCAAATGGGCAGCAGCAACGGCAGCATAGATAGCCGCAGTACTGCCCCCAATGACAATTAGGTCGTACTCAACGGTCATTCGATTTCGGATTACAGAATGTTTCGCTCATGAGTCAGTAGCCTAAAATACTGACACAAAGCTAAGGACTAGCCACTATATTAGACCTGTCGCGAAGCAAGAACGAAGAGTTCAAAGTTGATGAGCAGGTGAGGGGGTTAGGCTGAGGTATAGTAGCGGCAAAGAACGAATAGCATTACTATCAATCAACAATGAAACGATTTTCGCTCCCAATCCTTTCTGGGCTGATTGGGATGAGTATTCATATACTTCCAGATCTTCAAAAGCAAGCCATTGCAGCTTGTCCAACACCAACGGTTCCACAAATCGTTAGACCCGCGCCAGTCAACAATCCACGCCCAACGGTTCCACAAATTGTTCGACCCGCGCCAGTCAACAATCCACGCCCAACGGTTCCACAAATTGTTCGACCCGCGCCAGTCAACAATCCACGCCCAACAGTCCCACAAATTGTTCGACCCGCACCAGTCAATAATCCGCCCCCAACAGTCCCACAAATCGTTCGACCCGCACCAGTCAATAATCCTTCTGTCTGTGGAGGGTAGCAGGTATCGCAGTCGCCAAGACGATTAGGACACCGCCAAATCCTGAAACCTTGACCACTCAATCTTTTCCCTTCTACCTTTTGCCCTCTGCCCTATGCCTTTTGCTATAACTGTTTTTCCCAAATCCAGGTTCTTCGCTCTTAGAGAATAAGGTTTAGACCGTCTAAGAGGCGTTGGTTGTCTGTCTCAGTGCGGACGGCAACCCGGAAGTAGCGATCGCCTAATTCTGGAAAGCTCAGACAGTCGCGGATTAAAATCTGGCTGTGTTCGAGCAGTTTTTTTTGTAATTGCGAACTGGGTTGTTCGGACTGCACCAGTAAGAAATTAGCGGCGCTGGGAAAGGGATGCAAACCCGGTAACGATGCCAAACCCTGAAATAATTGGGATCGCGCTGATGCCAGCCAGCGCCAAGTTTGCTGTTGAAAATCTGTATCTTTCACTACAGCAGTCGCTGCCGCCGCAGCTAGGATGTTGACAGGCCAGGGGTCGCGCCACTGCTGCCAGCGCCGGAGTCGGTCTGGGTGAGCGACGCAGTACCCTAGCCTCAGTCCGGGGAGACTGTAAAACTTGGTGAGCGATCGCACAATCACCAAATTTGGATAGTCTTGCACCCTTGGAATCAGGCTTTGCTGCTGGTCAGGAGGCAGAAAATCCATAAAGGCTTCATCCACCACCACCAGGGCAAATTGTTCTAGGAGAGGTAGAATCACCTCCTGGTCAAACAACTGCCCTGTAGGGTTGTGTGGGTTATTCAGCAGCAAACCTAGGGGTGAAAGGTGCACATTAGGCATCCATGAATTTGCATTCACCACGGAGGATGAAAATCTCTCTGTCTCCGCGTCCCCGTGTCTCCGTGTCTCCGTGTCTATTTTCAAGCTAGAAGGTTGGAAGGTTGGAAGATAACCTCTAACCTGCAACTCCAGAGGATACTCCCCGATTGTTGCCTCAAACGCCTTGAGGGCACGTTTGTAGTCACTAAAGGCTGGAGTGACTAGGTAAGTTTTCTCTAGCTCTGATAGCTCCCTACAAGCCCATGTGAGCAGCTCGGCTGAGCCGTTACCCGGTAGAATCCAGTCGGGCGTCAGGGTCGGGTGTAGCTGACACAGAGACGCCCGTAACTGGTAGTAATCGGGGTCAGGATAGGCGTTCAGGTTTTGTAGCTGGGACTCAATTGCCGCGATCGCACTTTTTGGAGGTCCCAGCGGATTGATACTGGCTGAAAAATCAAGAATTAAGGAAGGGGAACAGCCTGCCAGTGCCGCTGCCCAGGCTAAGTTTCCCCCGTGAGTTGGTCGAGTCAATGATAAGTTCCGTTCAAAATCAGACGCTATTTGTCATCATCACTGGGCGCAACTTTCTCCTTAAACAGCTTACCGGCAGAAAAGGCAGGAACCTTGGTTGCCGGGATTTCCATCTTGTCGCCAGTTTTCGGATTGCGACCTTCACGGGCTTTGCGCTCCCGTGACTCAAAAGAGCCGAAGCCCACCAACGTAACTTTGTCGCCCTCAGAAACAGCTTCCATAATCGCTTCCAATGCAGCAGATAACACGGCATCCGCTTGTTTCTTGGTCACAGTAGCTTTTTCCGCCACCTTATCAACTAATTCGCCTTTATTCATCGAGAATCTCCTTGTTGCTTGGATTACAGGTCAACTATCACTCTAAAAATCTCTGTTTCGAGAGCCAGAGTTTTACCCTAAGAGCAGGGGGTTCAACTCCAAATCGCTGAAACACCCACAGGCTCGTAGTTTCACTGCATTATTCTAAGATCTGTATCGCAGATATGGATCGATGAAACCTTTAAGTTATGTGGATTTCAGGATTTTCTGAGCAGAAATTGCTGGCATTTTGAGAAACTTTGCCCGGAACTTTTCACGTTTTTTCCGCGTAAAACCATTATGTAGCAAGGTTTCCAGCTTTTTGGCTGCCTTTAACCCCTTATAAGGAG
>JAIUYC010000767.1 GCA_020216575.1 Coleofasciculus sp. S288
TGATCATTGGTTGTAGGTTGTAGGTTGTCAAAAAAATTTTTACCTCTTCTTCCCCTACTACCTACTACCTACCGCCTAACACCTCTTCTTCCGAACTGGTGGAAAACTGTCGCCGCAAAGGTCTAGGGTTTCCTCTCTGCCTGTTGTTCGAGGCGAAACAACCAAACCATCAGGGCAACGAGTCCCATTTGCAGGGCGAGATTGGGGAGAGCTGTGGCAACGTCTCGACCCGCAGCTAACTGCGCCAGGAAGACAAACGCACCGATAAAGCCAGAGGCACCGAAGGCAAAATAAATAAATTTTCTCAATCCCCGATAGGGAGCTTTTGCCTCTGCTTTCAATCGTGCATACTTTTCTGGGTCGAGCTGTCGCGGGTTAGGTTGAGAATTGGGGCGACGATTTTTGGAAGTTGGTTTTGTCATTGATGTTTGATCTTGCTTATTTGCTATACTAATAAGTCGGTGCCGGTGTAGCTCAGTGGTAGAGCATTCGATTCGTAATCGAACGGTCGCCGGTTCAAATCCGGCCATCGGCTTTGGTAGTGTACAGTGACTAATTCCTTATTGTTGCTGATAGGTTGTTGTTGCTGTGACAAATTATGTATCGTTGGAATCAATAAATGTCGCTGAAGTAGCAGTGACTAATTGATTTCATTCAATGAAGATTACTTAAAATGCTGAGTACTCACAAATCGAATGCTCCTTTCATTTCACTCTAACACCTAAAGTTCAACCTACCCCTAGCTGGAATGGCAATTGCGGTATTAGCGGTAATGCTTGCCTTGAGAACCTCAGAAGCTTTGAGCGCTAGGTGAGTGACAATTCATCGGAAAGTGGTGAGGAAGTGCCAATAATCAGTACTATTGTCTCCCATCTGACTTTTCGTTTTTGACGTTGCTTGAAATCCACTCTAAGTAGGGTTGAGAACCTGCCACAATAGGCAAGGCGATGATTTCAGGAACTTCGTAGGAGTGCAGTTCTCGGATCTTCTTTTCCAAGGTTGGGAATTGGGTTAAGTCGGTTTTAATCAGCAACTGCCACTCTTGCTCGGAGTGAATTTTGCCTTGCCAGGTGTAGATGGAGTGTACTGGCATCAGGTTGACACAGGCTGCAAGTTGGGCTTCTACTAGAGCTTGCGCGATCGCTTCCCCTTCTTGCTGCGAGGAAGCTGTTACCAGTACGACACCATAGCCAGTTGCAGTCGAATTGTTATTCATTACTCGAACCCAGTAGCAAACCCTTCAGGATTGTATCAGGTAAGCTTCTCCCGGTTTTTAGCCGGGAGTATTCATCAAGCCTAAATTCTCGAAGCTGGCCAATTCACACAGCGGGCGAATACATCGAGCAAAAATTTGAATCGGGTAGAATGGTACCGCTCAGTTGAACATCCTCAAAATCAACCTCATGCAGCTTTGCCTCGGTTAAATTTGCCTGACTCAAATCTGCCCGTCTCAAAATTGTCCAAGTCAGGTTGGCTTGCTCTAAAAACGCATTCGTCAGATTTGCTCCTGTTAAATCTGCTCCTTTAAGGTTGACCCGAGGGAGTTGTGCAGCGCTCAAATCAGCAGCGATTAAGCTAGCCCCTTCTAAGTTAGCACCATTCAGTTTCGCTTCTCTAAAGTTAACTCCCTCTAAATCGAAACCGCCCAAGTCCAAGCCTTTTAAATGAGCTTTACTGAAGTTAGCACCATTCAACGACGCGCCATACAACATCGCGCCACTGAGCCTTGCCTCCGATAAATTAGCCCAGTTTAAGTTGACACCAATTAGATTGGCATCTCGTAAATTGCTTCCTTGTAAATTCGCACCGCAAACGTTTGCACCCCATAAGTTAGCGTGCCTTAAGTTTGCGCCGCTAAGATTTGCGCCACTGAGCTTTGCTCCCGGTAGTTTGGACTTCACCATAAAAGCACCGTTGAAGTTTGCTTTCGTCAGCTCTGCCTCTACCAGTTTGGCATCGCTCATTTTGACAAAACTTAAATTAGCCCAGTTCATTTGAGCACCGCTCAAATCTGACTTGATTAAAAACGCTCGACTAAAATCTGCACCTCTCAGGTTTGCCCCCGTGAGATTGACTCCGATGAGAGTGACTCCGCGCAAGTCAGCTCCGCAGAGGTCAACACCAGAAAAGTTTCTATATCCCTGATCGTAAAGCCAAAGGAGATATCTCACTTCCATAGCGTGGCTATTCCAATAATTATCACGTCTATTTGAACATTCCAAAAGACTTGAATTTTAACTTCAACCTGTCCATTATTCCTATAATTTATTGCAAATAGTTCCTAAATAGACTTTTTGTTTTAAAAATTTACTTAGAGGGAGACTTTCTCATAAAAATTGACAGTGATAATCTTTACAATCTTAATAAGATAGCTCCGTTTTCTTATAAAGATTCTTTAAATCTTCTCTAATTTCAGACTTCTATAAATTTGCAGACACAAAGGCAAATTCAGGTGTGGAGAAGGATGAAAATATTTTTTCCCTAACACCTGACACCTATTTTCAAGAATATTAAGGATTAGGAGCTGCTTCCAGTCAGCCTTGATTTTTATCTGAATTTTATTCATAGGGAGCGATCTACCACTTACCACCTCTCAAAGCTTATCGACCCATTTGGCGCTTGATCTCGTTGAGTTCTTCATCCAATTCCCAACGCCTGAACTGATCCTCTAAGGGATCGGTTCCAGTAAAGGTGTTGTAACTGCTACTTTGGTTCCAACCTGCTGTTTGTGTTTGCCAAGCATCTCCAGAGAAGGTTTGCGATTGAGCTTTAGTACTCGCACGCGCTGCTTCGACTTCTTTGGCTTTTGCTCTAACTTCCTGCCTGCGGGTTTGAATTTGACGCAGGAGTTCCTGCGTTTTGGCAATTTGCTGTTTAACACCTTCCATCTGTCCCCAGCGCTGGTTTCCCTGACGCAAGAGAGCAGCTTCTCGCTGTTGAGCTGCTTGAGCCAGATCTAACCTGTTGTGGGATTTTGCCTTGTCCACCCGTGCATGCCAGCGCTGAATGTCTTGTGCGATCGCTAAAATTTCATCCTGCAACCGTTTTTGCTGTAGCTCTAAGTCAGCTAGCAACCGCTTCGAGTCTTGTTCTTGCTCCCTAAGCTGTTCCTCGATCGCCTGTAACTCTAAATGGGGATTATTGCGTAAAAACTCCTCTAGGCGGTTTTCCAGAAAACGACTGACATCTTCAAATAAACCCACTACTCCCCCTTCTTAAGCTTGGGTATGTTCAATATCTTAGCAATCCTAAAGGTGAGCCAGATCAAAGGAATACTGTAAAATTTACTACAAATAGTCTAGATTTGCCTCACACTCACTACCTGCATCGAGTACAACGAGCGATCGCCAACATAAACCTTAACTAGACTAAGATGAATCTTTACGGTATCTTCATTCTGGGTTTGCCCTAACTTCATGCTTGAAACGTTACAAGTCATTAATAGAGTAAACCGTGGGTGTTATGACCATGAAAAAAATACTATGGATCTTAGTGCTTCTAGGGACAGGATGTGCTAGTACCCTTTTCTTAAACAGCTTTCGGTTCCTAGACGGCAATAAGTTCGCAGTACTATCAACTCCAGCGCCCACCGTCTCTTCATCACCTCAATCTCAGCCATCC
>JAIUYC010000768.1 GCA_020216575.1 Coleofasciculus sp. S288
CGCTCAGCGCTAACAATTCGCTGCAACGGACGGAACAGAAATCTTGGCTGAAACCGAGAGCGATCGCCCGCCGTTGAGCTTCACTGTTAGCTGTCATCCCATACCCCGCACTCGCAAGCTTGGAGATAACCTCCCTACTCGCAGTTCAACATCCCCAGACGTTTCAAAGCCTCAACGACTGCCGACGCGCGAGTTTTGACCCCTAGCTTTTGGTAGATATGCTCCAGATGCTTTCTAACTGTTGTCACACCAACACATAGAAGCTCGGCAATCTCTAGATTTTCCTTGCCTTTAGCGACCCAATACAGCACCTCAGCTTCTCGCTTACTTAAGCCCAATAGCTCAAAATCCTCAAGCGATAGCTTTGGCTGTTGCTGTTCTTCTAGAAGGAGTAAATATTGGTCTTGTGTAGGGTCAGCGACGAAACGTGCGGTAAGTTGTCTCCCGTCCTGTTCTACCTTTAAAGGTAGCCGAGTTTTTGCAGGCGTTTCATTTCGAGAGAACAGCGACTGTTGATAGCTAACCCATCGCTGCAAGTGTTCTGGTAGCGACTGCCCCCAATGTTTGACAGGAAAGTACTGACGCAACCACTGCTCTGCTTTGCGGGTCATAAGCTGGATGCGCCCTTCTTTAGAGATCACAATACTGCCTGCTGCATTAAGGGAACTCTGAAGTTGTTGATTCTCTTGATGCAACTGAGAAAAGACTTGTGCCGTTTGCCGAGCCTGCACTAGATGTGGCTGCAACAGATTGAGGATGCTGCAATCGCGCTCTGTAAAGCTCCGCTCACTCCGTAATAGAGTAACAGCATCTACAATGTTTGGATCTTCATGGGGCAAAGTCAGTGTCAATTGCTCTTCCATGCCCATTGGACGGAGGAATTGCTGATACACCCCCTCCATACGATGAAGCTGTTGCTCACTGACAAAATCTGACAGCTTGTACGCTCTCCAATCCCAAGTTCCCAAATAATGGGATACGAGCGGATGTTCCGTCAGATATTGGTTACTTACGTCCCTAGCATGCTCAGCAGATATTCGAGGAAGAGGTGTCCCCTCTAGAAGTTGAGCTTGCGTAAAGTCGAACGCACAACAGCCTAGTGTATCCGCTGCTACAAGTTTGGGAACTGTGGACGTGAGGTAAGCCTGCAAATTCTTCAGGCTATCGGGCGTGTATAGTACATGCAGAAAGGTCAAGATCTGCTGATAATCCTGCTCTGAAAGGGCTGTCATCGCAATTTTCTCCTTGGGGGCAGAAGGAAGCTGAAATTACGAACGATTTCAGGAAATTACTGCAATTATTGCAGTTTTTTCACCATGAGCAAAATTTCTGTTGCTTTCTCTTAACAAAAAAATTCGTCAAATGACTAATTCTATTTAATCCGCCCAAAAACTATCCTTATAGCGTTGAGATGGAAAGAAAAAATGAGTGCAAAAGCTTTGTATGAGTCTTTTCAACAATACTTGGACATAAAAACTTATGTACTATCTTCATCAATTCAAGGAAATGAAATACAAGTAGGAGAAACCTTTAGGGTTCGGATCAAAGTAACTAACACCGCACCTGCTGGGACTAACGACCCTGACATACGGTTTAACAATATCAAAGTCCATGTTAGAGGCACAGAATATGCCACTCCTACTGATGGAAACTCAATTTTTCTGGATTTAAATGATTCAGTCCTTACAAGGGGTGATGATGGCTATGTAGATGTTGAATTTAAAGCCAAGAAGGCTATTTTTGACGCTTTTGGGACTGTTCCGCTTTTGTTGCCCGAAAACGTTGCCAAAATTGCAGTTGGAGTTGACATAGACCTGAGTGCATTTTTTAGAATTCGTAAGAGTGTGGATGCATTTGCAGATATTGTGACCAACTAATGAATCATTATGGAGTTCATACGAAGTGCAATAAATTCTGCAAAACCCTTGCTTTTGAACTTAGATTTTACAGCCTTTTTCAGGTAGATGAAGTACGGAAATAAGAGGGGTATAGGGGTTACGAGAGCGAAGCTCTGCACCCCTATAATCTCACTAATATGAAAATCGCTGTAGTTATCTTATAGGTGTTTTAATCATTGGCAGGTAATTACATGCTGACAGATGCTCAAGAAGGCAAAGTTCTCATCAATGAGGCTGCGTACCAAATCATTGCTAATAATGCACCTCAAGAATTGCCTTTATACGTCACAACTCGCGATAAGTATTTTGCCGATCCTGAGAAGTTTGTCGAAACTGTAGAGGCAGAGGATGAAGAGCTGGGTTTTGGAGCAACCGTTGTTGTCCAAACTTTAACGCAAGTTGTATTTCCCATTCTCACGCCTATCCTGTCCTTCATTCTAGATAAGGCAACTGAAGCACTGCAAAAAGAGGGAGGGGAAAAAGCCGCTGATTGGGTCAGTAGCTTGTTTAAAGACACGACACCTAAACCTGTGTTTACCCAGGCTCAACTGGAAGTGATTGCCTCAACCATTCAACAGATTGCTGAAACTGAAGCAGATCGGCTGGGGCTGGAAATTTCACAAGCACGGACGGTCAGTGATTCGGTGATTGCTCGATTGGCACTTGCCAAGATTTAGCAGGAGTCTGCTCGATGGAATCCCCCCTAACTTCCCAGGACAATGCTCATCTCAATCCCTTTGCCTTCCCCTCAGAAACAGATATTCGATTTTTGCTGTTGGTGCTGGCGATCGCTGGCAGCACCATGATTCTGACTCAAGCAGTGGTTGGCATTTTTACAAAGAGTGCATTCATTGCGGTTTCATGTGCTTTGGTTGTAACCATTGGTCTGTTTATCACCGTCCGCAATCAAGCCCGACAAAGCGCAGCCAAGACAATTAGAATAAATCGCTGGCAATCTTTCCCACCAGAAGATACTGATCCACCTCTATCTGCGTCCCATCAACGAATGGATCGCTACATTCAACAAACTGTTGAAAGAGTGCCAGAACTCGCATCTGAAAAGATCCAATTTATCTGGGATGAAACCAGTAAAGCGAGTAAGCTTCCTACAGGAATGGCATTTGGGTTTGGTAAACAGCAATATGTTTGTCTTCGACAGGGTTTGCACGATGCGTTTATCCAGTTTCCCAAGTCTCCGACATTCCAATCCGTCTTGATGCATGAGTTGGGGCATATTGCTAATCGTGATGTCAGCAAGACTGTTTTTACTGCCAGTTTGGGGCGTTGCTTTTTCCCGATCGCTATCCTTAGCGTGATAGTTTTTACTGTCTATACGCTATGGGAAGTGGTCAGCCGTCTACGGCGAGGTATTACATTAGATTCGGCTCAACCTGGAATTCAAGAGATCATTAACACTAATATCAAACTCATTCTATTGTTACTGGTTGTAGAAATTGCTCGTAGCAGCATCTTGAGAGTGCGAGAGTATTATGCTGATGCTCGCGCTAGAAACTGGCTAGGTAATACTATTGAGCTAACTCAACTCTTCTCAGAACACCTTGGGAAATCTTCTCAAAAACCCTTAAAGTCAAAAAGCAAAAATCAACAGCATAGATTGGCAACCTGGACATTGTTGAAGCAATGGTTTAGAGCAGAAGTGTTGAATTGAGACATAAAACTTTACATTTGACCCTATGAAGCTCCTATGAGTGCCTCAGGC
>JAIUYC010000769.1 GCA_020216575.1 Coleofasciculus sp. S288
CGGAAGACGTTCCACCGGAAGACGTTCCACCGGAAGACGTTCCACCGGAAGACGTTCCACCGGAACGTCTCCTCCGGAGGTTGATTTTTGATGATGATAATTCCGTGCAGGTGGTTAGGCATAATAACCCATTCATCTAATTCGATATAGGAACGAATCTGCGCTGTTTTCTGCCATTCTTCAGCTACGATTTTGCCAATAGGTGACAGTTGCATTTTGTCTGCCATAACATCACCGAAAAAATATTCTCTATTTTGAGTGCAGATAGTAACGAAATAATAGCCATTGGAGGTGTAATCCCAATTTTGGCATCGGGCAGATTCAATCCGATATTTGTTCTTATAGAGGGTCATAGAGCAGCATCATCATAGGTTGGTAGAGACGTTCCGGTGGAACGTCTCCCGGTGGAACGTCTCCCGGTGGAATGTCTCTTAAAATATCCCACGGTGAGTGAGGAACACAGGCAAGAGTTCCTGAAAGCGAAGGAAATCCTTGAAAATGAAGAGTGACCTCTGGATTGACAGTGTCTTAACCTGGATGTGTTTCCCTAGTTAGGAAGACCTGCAACCAGGGGGGTCAAAGACCTTACTCTCATATTGTGGAATTTGCTCCAATTATGAATGTACAGACCGTATCCACCCAACCGTTTACAGACCAAAAACCAGGTACATCGGGACTCCGGAAGCAAGTTCAAGTCTTTCGCAAGTTTCATTACCTCGAAAATTTTGTGCAATCTATCTTTGACAGCTTGGAGGGCTATCAAGGACAGACCTTAGTTTTGGGCGGTGACGGTCGTTACTACAATCGTCAAGCGATCCAGACCATTCTTAAAATGGCAGCCGCCAATGGCTGGGGGCGAGTGCTGGTAGGACAAAAAGGCATCCTATCCACTCCAGCCGTTTCCTGTATCATCCGCAAAAACCAGGCATTTGGTGGCATTATCCTTTCAGCCAGCCACAATCCCGGTGGTCCAGAGGGGGATTTTGGCATCAAGTACAACATTAGTAATGGCGGACCCGCACCGGAAAAGGTAACCGAGGCAATCTATGCCCGGACTAAGGAAATTGATACCTACAAGATTTTTGAAGCAGGCGATGTCAATATAGATGAACTCGGAACCTTTCAACTGAGTGAGACAACCGTTGAGGTGATTGATTCAGTCACGGATTATGCGGATTTGATGGAATCGCTGTTTGACTTCGATCGCATCCGCCAACTCCTCACCTCCGGCAATTTCCGCATGTGTATGGATTCGATGCATGCCGTAACTGGTCCCTATGCCCATGCCATTTTTGAGCAGCGATTGGGGGCACCCGCCGGAACCGTGATGAATGGAACGCCTTTAGAAGACTTTGGCGATGGGCATCCCGACCCCAATTTGGTTTATGCCCACGACTTAGTGGAGATTCTCTACGGGGATAATGCACCTGACTTTGGGGCAGCATCAGATGGCGATGGCGATCGCAACATGATTTTGGGTCGCAAGTTCTTTGTTACTCCCAGTGATAGCCTAGCCGTGTTAGCCGCCAATGCCAAGTTAGTTCCTGGCTACAAAGATGGGTTAGCAGGCGTAGCGCGATCGATGCCCACAAGTGCAGCGGCAGACCGAGTTGCGGCACAACTGGGAATTGACTGCTACGAAACACCCACCGGCTGGAAGTTCTTTGGTAATCTGCTCGATGCAGGCATGGCAACCCTGTGCGGTGAAGAAAGCTTTGGCACCGGCTCAAACCATGTCCGCGAGAAAGATGGGCTTTGGGCGGTGCTGTTCTGGCTGAATATTCTAGCCGTGCGGCAACAGTCAGTGGAGCAAATCGTGCGGGAACACTGGCAGACTTACGGGCGCAACTACTACTCCCGCCATGATTATGAAGGCGTGGAAAGCGATCGCGCCAACACGTTGATGGACAATCTGCGTTCCTCATTGTCCAGCATGAAAGGCAAGCAGTTGGGTTCCTATCAAGTTGAGTATGCTGACGATTTCAGCTACACTGACCCCGTTGATGGCAGTGTCAGCCAAAAGCAAGGCGTTCGCATTGGCTTTACCGATGGTTCCCGCATCGTTTTCCGCCTCTCTGGAACGGGGACTCAAGGCGCGACGTTGAGGGTTTATCTGGAAAGTTACGAACCCGATGTTGCCAAGCAGAATCTCGATCCGCAGGAAGCACTTGCTGACTTAATTGTGATCGCGGATGAAGTGGCTCAGATTCGCACCCTCACCGGGATGGACAAGCCCACGGTTATCACCTGATCTAACGTAGATAATGCGGTGCGATCGAGCAATCGTCTAGTTTGATCGCACGCACTTAATAAAGGCTAACGTTGATACTTCACCACCTGTTGGCGAATTGCTATCGGACTCGGGAGCATCCCAATTTTGCAAAAATAAAAACTTAACTCTTGACGCCAGTAACGAGCGATCGGTTCCCCAACATAACCACAGCCGATAATAGCAAGGTTCATCCTGAATTTTGACCTATTGGGTTACTGATCGAGTTCCTTTTCAATAGCAGCAATCAATTTCGGTGAGTCTGGCTTTACACTACTCTTAAAACGAGCAACTACTTCACCCTGCTTACTGACTAAGAATTTCTCAAAATTCCAAGAAACATTCCCAGTTGGTTCCACTGCACTGGTCAGTCGCCCATAAAGTGGATGCTGCTCAGAACCTTTGGCATGAACCTTATCAAATAGCTCAAAGGTAACATCGTAGTTTGTCGAGCAGAATTGCACAATCTCCGCATTGCTTCCGGGTTCCTGCGCTCCGAAGTCATTGCAGGGGAACCCCAAGATGCGTAACCCAGCGTCTCGGTACTTCTGGTTTAATTTCTCTAACCCTGCGTATTGAGGAGTGTAGCCGCAGTAGGAAGCAACATTGACGATTAAAAGCACGTTTCCGGCGTAGTCTGATAGTGGCTTTTCCTTCCCGTCTATCGTCTTCACGGCGATATCGGACACTGTGTTGCTCATTTTTATCGGGGTTCCTGAGAGCGAGTAGGTAATTGTTTATACTGTAGAGTAGTTTTACCCTATCAGCAATTCCGTATTTCACCCCGTTCCTGGGTCAGTTCTGAGGTTCTGACAGTGCGATCGCTCTCAGTAGAGCTTAGAAATTGCAAACATAATATACAACATTGGTGATGTCAATACATCGCCATTTTTTATTTCGTGGCTGTAGTAATTAACCAATGAACTAGACTTTCCTTTACGTGCGGTTAGGCTTGATAGCTGGCAATACGTCGTATAGAGAATTCCAATTAATTTCTACAGAAATTCAAATCATCAGAATTATCAGATACGTCTCAAAATTTCTTAAACTTTATTTCATAATCTTTGGTTATCAGGGTTTCGGCTGCATCTAGATAGTTACAAGCAAAAATTTGAAGGATTCAGCTAAAATCCAACACCTATAAAATGCTAAATTTTTTACCCGAAGCCCAGAGTACCGAGAATCAAAGGGTACAGTTAGAGAGCGATTATTTCTATAGCCTTTCCCTAGATATGCTGTGCGCCATCGGTAGCGACGGTTACTTTAGGGAACTCAATCCGAGATGGGAAGAAACACTTGGCTGGGCAAACGCAGAACTCTTCGCGCAACCCTATTGGCAATTGATTCA
>JAIUYC010000770.1 GCA_020216575.1 Coleofasciculus sp. S288
GAGCGAGCAAATTACTCAACTCGATTCCCAAATCGCTCAATTAAGGGAACGAGTGGCTCAACGGGATGAGGAACTGGCTAGGCAAGATGAAGCAATTTCTGAACGCGATCGCTTAATTGCCATTCGTGAAGCCCGCTCCCAAGCACTCGAACAAGAACTCAGCGAGCGGGAGAGCCAGCTTGCCGAACGAGATAAGGAACTGGAAGAACGCGAAAAACAATTGGCGTTTTTAAGACAGGAAGTAGAAGTCCTCGAACAGTACTACCAAAACTATCAAACGCTGCGTCAGGGCAATGTCGCCGTTTTACGGGGTCAAGTTCTAGCATTTGGGGTTGTGCGGATTGTAGACCCGAAAGCAGCGAATCAAGCCCTCGATCAACTACTACGAGAAGCGAATCGAGCCGCAATTGAAATCACGCAACCCGGCAATGGCCCATCCAAGGAGCCATTGGTGCAACTGTCTCAAACACAGGCAGAACAGTTAATCAACCAGATTAAAGACGGTCAAGACTACGTTGTGCGAATTCTCTCAGCCGGTAACTACGTTGTCGGAGAAAAGCCGATACAAGTCTTTGCGGATGCAGCGCCTAATGAAGTTATCTTGCAGCCTGGTGAGGTTCTTTCTGTCGTCTCTGTTGATTCCTCATCCATGACCAACCGAGAAGTCCAACAACGGCTCGACCAATTGCTAGCCGTAGCCCAGTTCCGTGCTCGCCGTGCTGGCATTCTGGGTCAAATCCAAGTTGGCGACGGTCGATTCAGCTCAGTTGTTCGCTTTATTGAGCAACTGAGTGAGTATGACCAACCCCTAGATATTAGAGCGGTTACTCAAGAGACAGCTTATACGGCAGGTCCATTAAAAATGCGGTTGGTAGCAACTCGCAATGGAGAAATTATTTTTAGTACTTGAGACGAAAGGCACGATTTGAAGAATGATTTTAGGTTTTGATCCGGGACGCGATAAATGTGGTTTGGCAGTGATGGGGTGGGAGCGGCAGTTACTTTACCATCAGGTTGTAACGTCACAAGAGGCGATCGCAACCATCCAACATCTGTGTCAGCAGTTTGCCATCGAAACGATTGTGATGGGCAACCAAACCACGGCTAAGACTTGGAAACAGAACATTACTCAGGACTTAGCCTTATCAGTGCCAATTGTCTTAGTCGATGAGCGCTACAGCACGTTGGAAGCACGCGATCGCTACTGGCAAATGTACCCTCCAAAAGGCATCCAACGTCTCATCCCTCAAGGAATGCGCCAGCCTCCTGGACCTATTGATGACATTGTCGCCATCCTGTTAATCGAGCGCTACTTGGGAGTCGGGAGTCGGGAGTAGGGAGTCAGGAGTCAGGACGTGATCGCCCCATATAACAGCGTGGAGGAAATGCGATTCGCTCATAATAAAATTAACCCATTTTGCGATCGCATTTCCGATGGAAACACTGACGCTAAAAGTACCCCCTGCTGTAGGTCTGACAGACGAACAGTTTTATCAACTGTGTGTGGCAAATGAAGAATGGCGGTTGGAGCTAACAGCTCAAGGAGAACTGATCATTATGCCTCCAACTGGCGGCGAAAGCGGGATTAGAAATGCTGACTTGACGACAGAGTTGAGCTTGTGGAATCGCCAAACTAGGTTGGGAAAAGTCTTTGATTCCTCCACTGAGTTCCGATTACCCAATGATGCCAAGCGTTCCCCCGATGTTTCCTGGGTGAAAGTGGAAAGATGGGAAGCTTTATCTCCTGAGAACAGGAAGCGCTTTCCTCCTCTGTGTCCAGACTTTGTCATCGAGCTCCGCTCTGAAACCGATTCCTTGAAAGATCTACGAGCAAAAATGCAAGAGTACCAGGCTAACGGTGCTCGCTTGGGCTGGCTGATTGACCCCCAAACGCCCTTAGTTGAAATCTACCGACCCAATCGGGATGTAGAAACGATTAACTTCTCCTTTGACCAACCACCTACTCTTTCTGGCGAAGACGTATTGCCTGGGTTTGTTCTCAATCTAACCCCCATCCTGAATCCTTAAATCTTTGAGAAGCAGGTACTTATCCAGATAGTGGCATTACTCGTGCAAGAGCACTTGAATGTGTGCGATAGCTCGTGGACGGGATGAAGGTTTCGTGCGTCCGGGATTTTCTGCCTTAGTTTTGGGTTTCCATTAAAAGGGAAGCCGTTCGTGTTCCAAAGGAAAGTGAACTTGATGATAACGAACGGGTACGCATTCGTTAAATTTGGGTTCCCATTGATAAAAAACGTTTTCTCGTTCCAAAGAAAGATGAAGGCATTCCTTATGAAGGGTTACCCGTTCCTTGAATTTGGGTTCCCATTGATAAGAAACGTTTTCTCCTTTCAAAGAAAGATTAAAGCATTCCTTATGAATGGCAACCCATTCGTTGAATTTGGGTTCTCCTTGGTAGGTAATAGCAACCCATTCGTTGAATTTGGGTTCCCCTTGGCAGGTATAAGCATTCTATCTTTTTGGTAATTAAGCTATTTTCACTTTATTTACCTGCACAACCATTAAAACAGTGAACAGTCCTGAAAGCGTATGATGAGGGATGCGAGACCCGCCATCAACGCCTACCACTTGTAAGAGGGAGCCTCTTGCCTCAGGGATTAAAGCTTCGACGGGAACTGAGCCTGTCGAAGTTTCGCTCAGCTTTAACATCGAGCGAAGTCGAGATGTTAACTGATAACTGATAACTGATAACTGATAATTGAAAGGTCAAAGTTCAGCTCGAATCGTGAATGCATAGTCTCCTCCTGGCTCTAGTTGGTAGTCGCATCGCTCCAAAAATCGACCGAGGGGTTCTTGAATCAGAGCACGTCCTAAAGAAGGTTTGACTGACAATTTTCCTCCTCGGAATGACCACTGAAAGCGCCATTCATATTCCGCCGCTTGGACTTCGCCTTCAATTTTTCCTTGTTGCCAGGAGTGGCTTGTAATTCGCACGTAGGCGGTAGTTTCTGGCAAATGCTTAGAACTCACAATTGCAACATTTCTTATCGGCTTTAAGAACTTAGGTTAGCAAACTCGTTGACATATGAGTTATGTCAATTAGCAGAAATGCTTTTTATCTAGAGGTATAAGAAATTCGTTTCAATCCCTGCTATGGACTCCGGAAAGGGCAACCGTATAGGTTACCCCTTCATCTTTTTTCGCGTGAGACCCCAGACGCAGCGAAGCTGCGTCTGGGGAGGCTTCGCAAAATCCTTTAAATCTGAGCGATTTGAGCTTGAAAGCTCAGGACTTTGTCTTTTGCCCATTTTTCGGTGTATCTGGGCGTTCCTCGGAAGCCTTAGGAGCAGCTTGAGGTTCTGGCTCAATCGGTAGATGCTTATTGTTCGCTGCCGCTTCTGGAAGCGATGGAGCCACGACTTCCCAAGCTTGTTGTGCGACAGGAAGGAACTTGTCGTGAGCGGCTTTGGCTTCGGCAAATTTGATTAACGTTTTGGCAAACGTCTTATCCGTTGCCTGCTGCATTTGTTCGGGTGTCAGTGGCTCTTTGGAGAATAACGCCTCAATCACAGGACGTAATTCTACAGCACTCTGGTATGCCTCTTCTAAGGAAACTCTTAAACTAGCTAAAGACGCGATCGCTTTGACA
>JAIUYC010000771.1 GCA_020216575.1 Coleofasciculus sp. S288
ACCGCCCTACTCGCCACCACTCCCGGCAATATTGGGGTCGTGGCAAGCATAGCAGCAGACTATGCCCGCAATTTGCCCCTGGTTTCGCTGGTGCAACTGCTGCGATTTACATCGGTCATGCTGGTGATGCCCAGCATCGCTAGTGTGCTAGTAACCAATGTTGCATTGCGTCACTCACCGCATCAATCCATGCTCCAGTTCCTCTGGCAATTGTTGGCAATTCCTCTGCCCACAGCGATCGCGGTGAGTGGACTGTTGGCGATCGCGCTGGTTGCCGCTTACCTGGGCAGTCGGTTCAAAATCCCCATGGCAGCATTCTTAGGCGCGATCGTGATTGGGTTGATCGCCGACAATGCATCCCTGTTGATGCCTAGCCTCAGCTTCATCGACTTAACGCTACCCCTAGCATTTAGCCTAGTGGGGCAAATATTGTTGGGGATCACGATCGGCGAACATTCGGGGATCAATCCTCCCCTAAAGCCCGCGATCATTGCACGGGCTGCTATTCCCGTCAGTTTAATGTTCCTCGCCACCGCTGCCTTCGCTGGCATAATTCACAGCTTGACGGCTTGGCACTGGCTGACCTGTCTGTTGATTGCCGCCCCAGGAGGCTCTCCCGAAATGATCTGGATCGCCCTCACACTCCACCAAGACACCGAGATTGTTACGGCTGGACATATCATTCGCCTACTCACCATTAACCTGGCACTACCCTTTTTGCTTTTCTTGGTGAATTACTACGATCGTCAGTTGGACACTACCCAACAGTGATACCGACTTTTCCGCCCGCTGACGCTTGATCAACAACGAAGTTAGCTATCACTGTTCTGAGCCATACAAACGACAACGATCGTCCTCTCGCCTTGCAAAAGGAGAACAAGCCATCTGGCAGCGACGGTTTTGGGAACACCAGATTCGAGATGAGCAAGATTTTGTTAACCTGTAGACTACATTCATGACAACCCCGTCAGTCATAGCTTAGTTGAGATGGCACCATAGTCAGTCTCAGAACATGCTAGATAACCCCTAATTCCGGGGTGTTATCTGGTATGTTTGCTGGATAACGCCCCCAATCTCTAGGATTAACCATGAGTCTTGCTAGATAACATCCTGAAACTACGATCTTAGCCAGCAAAAAATCTGCATAACTCCCTAACAATTGGGGATTATCCCGTAGACCTGCTGCATAGTATTAAAAAATTAGTGTTATCCAGTAGCTTTGACGCTTAACACATAGTTAGACGTGCGACTCGAAGTCGTTCGGGGGAGTTGGAAGGACTCCATAAAAGCCCTTCCCTGCCAGTGTTCAGGCAGATGTCCGCCTCGGAATGTTCAACCAGTAATGGGCGGGCAGTATCAGCAGACGAGGTTAAATGTCGGAGCACCTTTGAAGCCAAATCGAGGGTGCAGGCTAGGGCAAGATTGCTACGGGTAATGCAAATGAATCCTTGACGAGGCTTCGTTAATTATGATGCTCGAAATGGCTGATACGAGCATGTTGGGGCAAATGAGGGTCGGTAGCGTCTAAATATCGACTGCGAACACCTCGCCCCTGGAGTAGAGAGGAGTCCTAAGGCAATCGCATCTCCACCCCGTGCGGAACGAGGTAACTCCGATAGAGACCTGGATATGCCTTCATTTCCAGGTAAGCCGAGGGCAACCAACGCCGAACCCTCTAGCGGACACAGGATGTCCCAAAACGCGAAAGCTGTCAGTCGAAAGACAACCGGAATTCATAACGGGACAGATAGGGCAAATGCCTAACCCGAAAGGGTGCAGACGTGGGACAGGTGATCTCCGGAAGTGACGTTGAGACGAAACCGAACGCTGTGGGAAAAGTTAGGTGCAAACGACCTTTGCAAACGTAACCAAGCGCACGACCGATTGGCAAAGCGTCAATTGGCGCAGAGCTTATCGAATTGTGAGAAATCTGAGACAACGCATCTTCAAGGCAAGCCGAACAATAGATTGGAGACGAGTCAGAAACCTGCAACGGTTACTACTCAAAAGTTACGCGAACGTGTTGCTAGCAGTACGGCGAGTAACTCAAATCAACGCTGGAAAGCGAACCCCAGGCATCGATAAACTGCTCGTGAAAACGGGACCTGCCAAAGCCATCCTTGTGGATGCGCTCAAGCAACAGCTTCCCTGGAAACCAGTACCAGCAAGACGGGTGTACATCCCAAAAAGCAATGGCAAACGCCGCCCACTAGGAATTCCCAGTATCATAGACCGTTGCCTTCAGGCAATCGTAAAAATGGCACTTGAACCCTGTTGGGAAGCACAATTTGAGCCGACTAGTTACGGATTTCGTCCGGGACGTAGCGCCCACGATGCCATTGCTCGAATCTATGTCACAGCTAAGGTAACCAATCGCAAGAAGTGGGTCTTAGATGCGGATATTGCGGGTTGTTTTGACCATATCAACCATGAATTCCTGCTGCAACAAGTGGGTAACTTTCCCGCACGTGGGCTGATTGCCCAATGGCTGAACGCAGGATATTTGGAACGAGGGGTCTTCCATCCCACCGAATCCGGCACCCCTCAAGGGGGAATTATCTCACCGCTATTGGCAAATATTGCGTTACATGGCATGGAAGCAGCGTTGAACATTACCCGATGTGCTCAACGCTGCGTAAAGAGAACGGTCACGAGCGTGATAGTCCGCTACGCCGATGATTTTGTTGTCTTCTGTGACAGCAAAGCTGAGGCAGAGCAAGCCCAAGCCAACCTTCAACGCTTTCTTCGCTTAAGAGGACTAGCACTATCCGAGGAGAAAACTCGGATAGTCCATTTATCGGAAGGATTCGACTTCTTGGGCTGTCAGGTTCGTCATTATCCTAGCCGTAACACCCGTACAGGATGGAAACTGCTGATTAAGCCTGCAAAAAGGAGTGTGATGGCATTTCGAGAGAAACTCCGTCAGACCTTCAAGCGACTTCATGGTAGTAATGCCCAGTGTCTGATTAAAGTCCTCAACCCTATCATTCGGGGGTGGGCAAACTACTATCGGGGAATCGTCAGTTCACAAACGTTCCAGAAGCTGGAATACTACATCTTCTGGAAACTCAGACGCTGGATTAGCAAAACCCATCCCAACAAGTCCTTTTCCTGGCGCGACCGCCGCTATTGGGCAAATCATCCCGCCTATCCCGGCAGTCAGTGGAGTTTTGTGGATAAAGACACGGACATGGTACTTTACCGCATTGGCTACACTCGCATCCAAAGGCACACTCTGATTCAGGGAGATGCCAGCCCAGATAATCCTGACTTTCAGGATTATTTTAAGCAGCGGGGAAAACAGCCCGTGCAACTAGGTGAGTATCCTAAGGCAGTGCAACGGGTTATCCGACTTCAGCACGCGACTTGTCTGCACTGTGGTCAATCTCTATTTAACGGGGAGGACATTCATGTGCACCACAAGGTGCCACGCTGTCAGGGGGGGACAAATCACACCTCCAATTTAGTGGCAGTCCATCTGGTCTGTCATTTACAATTACATCGGTAGTGCAGTAGAGATTGCTTGAGCCGTATACAGTGAAAGTTGTATGTACGGTTCTGAGGGGAGGGAGGGGGCTATATCTAAAACTCTCTCCTTTACCCGACC
>JAIUYC010000772.1 GCA_020216575.1 Coleofasciculus sp. S288
CAACTCGCCGCGCACTTCATGGACGGGTAGCGGGATGTCGCCTGGGTGCATTTCTAGGGGAGTATCCAGTAGATTCAGCACTCGCGTCGTAGACGCCATCGCTCGTTGATACTGATCGAGGGTTTCTCCCAGTCGCGTTAGAGGCCAGAGCAAGCGCTGAGTCAGGAACACCAAAACGCTGTAAGTCCCAACCGACAGCTTCCCAGCCACGACATCCATCCCACCAAACAGCAGAATGCCCGTAAAGCCTAACAAGATGATCATCCGAATTAAGGGAATGAATGCCGCAGAAAGCGCGATCGCTCTCTTGTTGCTGACACGATACGCTTGACTTTGGGCTTCAATCCGTCCGAGTTCGTACTCTTCTGCCGTAAAGCTTTTAATCGTTGTAATGCCTGTCAGATTATTTGCCAACTGCCCATTGAGCAGACTGACTTGTTCTCGGACATCCGCGTAACGAGGAGCAAGGCGGCGCTGAAAGACAATTGAACCCCAAAGGATAAAGGGCATTGGCACAATTGTCATCCAAGCGACATCAGGAGCGAGGACTAGGAAAGCAGCGCCAATGACTATGGCTGTCGTTGTCACCTGAATAATGTCATTTGCCCCAACATCTAGGAAACGTTCCAGTTGATTAATGTCATCGCTGAGAATCGACATTAACCCTCCAGTACTCCTGTCCTCAAAATACGACAATTCCAGGGATTGCAAATGGTTGTAGGCATCCAAGCGCAAATCGTGCTGAATCGACTGTGCCAAATTGCGCCACAATCGAGCGTAGGCATATTCAAAAACCGATTCCAATCCCCAAACAATGAAGCTGAGGAATGTCAGGATGAGGAGTTGCGCAAAGATATCTCTGACTCCCAACTGAGCAATTAGGGAATCTTGTTGCTTCACCACTACATCGACGGCTGCACCAATTAAGGCGGGGGGTGCAAGGTCAAAAATTTTATTGAGAATCGAACATGCGATCGCTTGCCAGATTTGGGTGCGATAGTTGTGTCCGTAGCGCATCAGACGCCGTAGGGGAGGCGCAGATTGGCGGAGTGTTCTCCTGGTTTTGGAACGATGCGATCGCTGGTTTAATAAAGAACTTGGCACACCCATTAACCCTGAATCTTACAAAAGCGTCTTTGCCCTCAACCCTTCAGCGTCATGGGGAATTAGTCGCTTCTACCCAATTATCTATTACCCAAGGGCGATCGCAGAAACGCTAACGCTTGCCCTCGGCTTTCTTTGATTATCATTCTCTCCAACAAAATCTTTCCTGGGGAGGATGACAAAGATAAAAAATGTTAAGGGTTACCCAAGTGAACTCAATTAGGTTATAGATTTTATGGATTATGGAGACGGGTAATTTATCAACAAAAGTTCTAATTTTCTAGGGTTGTGAGGGAAGGTAACTAATGCGTTGGACTCGGCTTTCAATCATTGCTGTGGCTAGCTTTCTGGTTACTACAGGGGGTGCGGTTTTTAAAAAATCCATTGCACTGTCGCTCTGTAGTATTCTCACGTTCAATTCCCTTACCTGCCAGGCCAATTTTGGAGATGCCAGTCGAGTCAATGCAGCTGCACCACCGAACAGCAATGAGGTCGAGCAATCGTTGAGTGACGTTCCAGAGGGACAGGAGGTTGCTGATATCTGCCTTTTCGGTGCTTGTGTTCCCGTTGATTTGCCGGGTCCCATTGACGATGTGATTGAGGGTGGGTTGAATAACGCAGTTAAACGAGAAATGCGATCGCTCCTAGCTGACGAAATTCCTATCAGTGGCAGCGAGCATGAGTTCTATAAAAATGTCGCCAATCTGCCCGGAGGAGCGTTTACTCCACAATTGCTACCTTTAAATAGTTTGTCTCCAGACACCCCCATCCCACCAGGCGATTACGAGATTCCAGCCCATTTCTATTGCACCAAAATTTATAGCTTTGACGGCCGGGGAAATCGGTTTCCCCTGGCACGTCTAGACGGACGGATGTCTGATGTTTTATCAGCCTTGTATGCTCGTGCCAGCTATGACAGTAGTGTTTCAATCAACGATGTTCAGACACTTTCCTGGGCAATTCAATCTGGGATGTCTTACGGCGAACTGCCAGATTCACAGCGAGCACTAATTGACCGGCTGATTCCAGAGTATCGGGACAGAATGGAAAAAAGCTTTGTTGATAAGCTGACTGGGATTGTAGATAATGTGTCACGCATTTCAGGCAATCGTCTGCCAGGGGTCAATCAAATTCTTAATGACCTAGGACCAGTAGGAGACGTTGCTAGCACGTTACTGCGAGCGAGAGAGCAAGTTTTGCGAACCAATTACGGCTATCAGGCATTAGCTCAGGAATTTGCCCCTCAAAAGGATGTGTTTTTAGATGGTGGAACTGAAGAAACTCCCTGGAGCCAAGTACGAGAGAATGTCTATATGCGTTTTATTGCGCCCGACGGTGCGTTGGATGATGGAACGGTTCAGGTCAGAATTGTGGGCAACAGCTCCAGTCAGTTAGACCCTGAACATCCATCCATTATGGTTGCTAGTCTGTCACCCTATGAGGGAATTGCTTCAAATACAACATCAGATGTGACGGCAGAAAACCTTACGCAGGATATTACTCAATCTGTTGGAGTTCCTGAAGCAAGCGGAAGTCAAGCCATTACAGCATCTCTCCCACCCGCAAAAAGCGATGGAAAATGCGATCTAAAGGTAGTGCTTTTTTTGGGATTTGATGGGGTATCCAGTGGTAGTAGTGATGAAGACAGAGAGTATAGAGTTGCTCCAGTAGATGGTATGGGAGCTTTACAAAGGCGTCTTCAAGAAGAGATGTCGAAATATCCTACTGTTTCGTTGAGTTCACAGGTTTACAGATGGGATGGAGAAAATGCCGCGCTTGCTGATATAGAAAGTGCAATTAAAAGTAAAAGAGCTGACAGTATTGTCATCATTGGACATAGTTATGGTGCTGATTCAGCGAATTCTCTTGCCGATACTTTGAATAGTAAAGGCATTAGGGTAGATATGCTGATTCAAGTTGATACAGTAGGTGTTTGGGATGATATCTTTCCAAGCAATGTGAGTACTCTAATCAACTACTATCAAACAAACGATAAGACCATCCTCGTTGAAGATAATATCCCAGGAGCAGAAAATATAAATGCCACTGAGCGGTTTGATAAAACACTGATTCACACGACTATTGATGATAACAAAGCACTTCATCAAGATATCGTTACTAGAATTTTAGAGAAAACTCGCTTTTGTAGAGAGAGAGAAAATTCTGCGAACTAATTACGGTTATCAAGCATTAGCCCAAGAATTAGTTACAGAAAGCCTACAAGAGCCGCGATCGCGGCTCTTGTAGGTTGGGTTGAGGAAACAAAACCCAACATCAATATAGGTTTAGGATGATCGCAAACATCTGAAGAAGGAAGAAGAAATTGCAGGGTAGATAGCAATGGAGGAGCGATCGCATGACCAACACTTGGTTACAGAAAACCTACACCATTTAGAAAATCGAAGGAGCCATCTCCAGCTATCCCTGCGCCCCAATCAGCAGAACCTTCACGTCCAAATGGACAGTGGCAAACAGGCGTAAGCAATCTACGCCTCAGTTACAA
>JAIUYC010000773.1 GCA_020216575.1 Coleofasciculus sp. S288
CTTCCAAATTCTCTAGTACCTGTTCCAGAACTTGGTTGCAATCAGTGGATTCAAATGCGATCGCACTTGTTCCCACTCGTGAATAGTTCAGCAAGTGCGATCGCATTTGAATCCACTGATTGCAACCAAGTTCTGGAACAGGTACTAGAGAATTTGGAAGCCGAGATTGATGCAAGTGGTGCTGTCATTATCCCTGAAACGCTGCCCAGCTTAAGGGGAGATGAAACACAACTGACACAATTGTTCCAAAACCTAATTAGCAATGCCATCAAGTTTCGTCGCAAAGACGTTCCACCTCAGATCAAAATTTCGGTAGAGAAACGACAGAGGAGTACGTCTGTAGAGACGTGTGTTAGCACTGAGAAATTGCAGGATCTAGCAACACCCAATGCTGGGGATGACGAATGGGTATTTGGAATTCATGACAACGGTATTGGCGTGGAACCCCAATATTTTGAGCGCATCTTTCAAGTTTTCCAACGCTTGCATACCTGTGAAGACTACCCAGGCACTGGTATTGGTTTAGCCATTTGCAAAAAGATTGTTGAGCGCCACAGAGGGAATATTTGGCTAGATTCTTCCTTAGAAGAAGGGACAACCTTTTATTTCACGATTCCCATACAACATACGTGTTAAACCTTAGCTATTAGATTTTATCTAGGGATTTCCCAATAAAAAATGCCCTCGTAGGGGCGGGTTTAGCTAATAAATTAGCAGCAGAACCATTAACTTTACTACAAAACCCGCCCTTGCTCAACGTAGGTATTGGGATAATTCTAATACCTAGCACCTAATTAGAGCAAATACACGAGTACGAACAGAACAATCCACACTACGTCAACAAAGTGCCAGTAAAGTTCGGCTGCTTCTACGCCAAAGTGTTCTTCACTAGAGTAGTGTTTCGGTTTTAGCGATCGCAGCAGCACAGACAAAATCAGTAACAAGCCAACCGTAACGTGCAAGCCGTGGAAACCAGTCAAGACAAAAAACGCACTGGTAAATAAGTTAGTTGTCAGACCAAATCCCTCATGTCCGAGATGATTGTACTCAAAGAGCTGGCCTGCTAAGAAAGCCGCTCCCATTAGAGCTGTGATACCAAACCAGAATTGTAAGCCGGAGACATCATCCTTTTTAATCGCACTCTGGCCTTTGTGCATAACAAAACTGCTGGAAATCAGAATCAACGTGTTAATTCCCGGCAGCAATAGCTCTAACTCTGGCGTTCCTTCTGGAGGCCAACCGGGCATTGTCGATTTATAAATTAAAAAAGCAGCAAACAAACCGAGAAAAATCATGCTCTCGGCAGCCAGGAATACGAGCACCCCGAACATCCGAAAATCTGGATGCGCTTTGTGGTGAATTCCCGCCTCAACGCCAGGATGATAGTTAAGGGCAGTCTTAGACGGATCGATGGTTGAACCTTGCATAAATTTCTTTGGATGACTGTTAACACGACAATTTAGAAGGGAGTGCTAATTGCGAATGGGTAATTGTTGAGAGGTAGTAGGTATTAGGTGGTAGGGAAAGAAGAGGTAAGAATTTTTTTGACAACCTATCACCTAAAACTTACCACCTACCCTCTTATAGGCTTGGTCATCGCTAGATTGTTCATTCGATTACCTATTACCCATTACCCAGCATCCGCCTTAACTTCAGCCAGTATTTCCTCAACAGGTTGATCGCTATCAACCCGATAAGAGTCTATGCCATAGTCGTAGGGTTCTGACCATAAAACGGGTTCTTCCGTGAAGTTCTCGATCGCGGGTGGAGAAGTTGTCTGCCACTCTAGAGTAAGTGCTCTCCAGGGATTATTACCCGCTTTGGCGCCCTTCTTGATGCTCCAGATGACATTAACGACAAAGGGCAACATAGAAACAGCAAGGATATATGAACCCACAGTGGCGAGGACATTAAGATCTTGAAATTTCGGGTCATAGATCGCAATGCGCCGATTCATGCCCAACAAACCGAGCTCATGCATCGGCAAGAAGGTCAGGTTCAGACCAATGAACGTCATTGCAAAGTGAATTCTACCCCAAGTTTCATTGATCATCCGCCCAGTCATCTTCGGGAACCAGTGGTAGAATCCGGCAAATAGACCCATGACGCTGCCACCGAAGAGAACATAATGCAGGTGAGCAACAACGAAGTAGGTGTCGTGGACATGAATATCAAAGGGAACCGATGCCACCATGACACCGCTCAAGCCCCCAATCACAAACGTAGAGATGAAGCCCATGCCATAAAGCATGGCAGTATTTAAGCTGATTTTTCCGCCCCAAATCGTTGCACACCAGCTAAACACTTTAATTCCAGTCGGCACGGCGATGACCATGGTAGTGATCATGAAAAACATCCGCAACCAGCCAGGAGTGCCGCTGGTAAACATGTGGTGCGCCCAAACAATTAACCCTAAAAAAGCAATTGCCAAACTGGAGTAAGCAATAGCCCGATACCCAAAGATTGGCTTGCGGGCATGAACCGGCAGCACTTCTGAGATTGCCCCAAAGAAGGGCAGAATCATGATGTAAACCGCTGGGTGGGAGTAAAACCAGAACATGTGCTGGTAGACAATTGGGTCTCCTCCCCCTGTAGGATTAAAAAAGTTAGTCCCGACAATTAAGTCAAACGACAGGAGAATTAGGGCTGCTGCCAGTACTGGAGTGGCAATCAGGACTAGGAGAGACGTCGCGAGCATTGCCCAGCAAAATAGAGGCATTTGATGAATGCTCATGCTGGGTATCCGCATCTTCAAGATGGTGGTGAGAAAGTTAAGCGCCCCCAGAATGGAGGAAGTACCTACAATCAGTAGGCTGAAAATCCAAATTGCTTCACCCACCTGGCTGCTAGTCAAGCTCAAGGGAGGGTAGGATGTCCAACCTGCCTCTGGCGCACCCACGAAAAAGCTTGCCATTAACAACACACCGCCAGGAGGCACCATCCAAAAGGCAACTGCATTCAGTCGGGGGAATGCCATATCCTCAGCCCCAACCATCAATGGGATGAGATAGTTCGCATAGGCAGCACTGGCTGGGATAATCCACAGGAAGATCATGATCGTCCCGTGCATCGTAAACAGCCTGTTGTAGAGTTCGGGACTTACGAAATCTGATGCTGGTGTTGCCAACTCGGTTCGGATGGCTGTTGCTAAAGCGCCTCCGATGAAAAAGAACAGAAATGATGTGACTAGGTATTGAATCCCAATCACTTTGTGGTCTGTATTAAAGGTGAAGTAATCTCGCCAATGCCGTTGTACTGGTTCTACAGTTTGAGCGGCTGCCTTGGCAGATTCATATTTTTCTGCTTGCGTTGTCATAGGAAACAAAAGGTTGCAGGTTTTCTTCGAGTTGCAGGTTGCAGGTTAAGAGACTAGTGCAGCGTGGCGGAAATAACTATCCAGTTGAAAAAGGTTAAAAAGCTTACTGTACAAGCTTTCTTCCCTTCTACCCGATTGGTGAGCCTGTCGAACCACTGCCTTCTGCCTTCTTGTACTAGGAAAGAATCTTTAAGCTTCCAATCTTCCACCTAGTTAGAATCTTCAACCTACTAAGTTCAACTCTCTTTGTTGTGCGCAGTTTCTAGCTGCTT
>JAIUYC010000774.1 GCA_020216575.1 Coleofasciculus sp. S288
ATATTCTCTAGGGAGTAGTGATAGTGCTTTAACCAGATCAAACGCTCCCTTTCGATGGCCAATTCGTCCAAAAAACACGAAGAGAATCTGACTACTTTCTGTCGGTTCTCTTTGAGGAATCTGATCTGGAATTTTGACTGCGTTGGGCAGCACAGTCACCCGCTCTTGCCTCAGCTCTAGTGCATCTATATAAAATTCCTTCCAGCTTTCAGAAAGGACAATGAAGCGATCGCATTTTCGATAGACCCAACTCAGAGCAACTTTCACAAAAGCAGGTAAATGGCTATAAAACTCATGAAATTCTGAGCCATGAGTATGCATTACGACAGGCTTGCCAAACAACTTAGAAATCAATGTAGTAATGGCTTGCCGAAATGCACTGCCTCTTTCGGAAACATGGATATGAACTAAGTCAACACTTCCAAAAAGCAACTCCCTCGACAAGTTCAACAGTGCTTTAAGAAATGCTCGAATTTTATCTAACGGAGAGCCGTCAACCAAAGTTGCAATGTGTTCAATTTCTACCGACGGGTCGGTCTGTTCTAGGATCAACTGTTGAACCGAAACAATGCCGCCTCTCCTAGCAAGTCCTTCACCCAACATTAAAACTTTCATGCCAAGATTCTCCAAACAAAATCTACTAGATATCTCATCACTCGACAGAATGCACTAGATTATCGGCAGAAATCTTTATGGAGTCCTTAGGTTGTCGCAAGCGCGATTTTTGTAGCTGTAAGGAAATACCCAGAGAAACAAAGAGAACCCAGTTTAGGCTGTTATTAACCATCAGAGATGACTCTGTGGAGTTAATCAGGCAGGTAAAAATCAAATAAATTACCGACCACGAATACAAAGACGGATCTGACTGCTTAGACAGTTGAAGGCTGCGTATAAACATCTGCAAAAATCCAAGGATAAAAACAGCAGCACCGACAAATCCAAGCTGAATCCAGAGATCGATAAACCCATTGTGAGCATTCGGCGCAAGCCAACCATAGTCTTTCCAAACTGCTGCACCGGGGCTGTTCCAATCTCCCCAAAATCCACTGTACCCATAGCCTAAAATGGGCCTTTGTAAGCCTTGACGGATCACAATTGGCCAAATATCTGTGCGCCCTGTCAGCGTTAAGTCCTTACCTACTGAGCCAACCACTAACTCCAGCATCTCCACTAGAAAAATTGAGGCAAAACAGCCAAAAGCGGCAAGTGCAGAGATTACTGGAATCATGACTCGATCTGGCCAAAGCGTAACTTTTAGAACTGTAAAAACTAAGAATAAAGTGACAAAGTTAATCAGTGATGAACTAGATGCTGACATCACAATCATAAATACGGATATTGTAAGTCCTAACATCGCCTTCCAGGAACTTTGCCCTCCTCTCAAAGAAAGAGAGAGAAAAATGAGAGAGCTTAACACCATCAGTTGCCCAAATGGATTTTTATGAATAAAGATGCCGCGCCATGCACCAGCATGAATGCCACTCATTTTGCCATATTGAGGAAGAGCAATTACAAAAACGAGGCTTAGAAGCAGAATGATGCTGAATGTAATAGCCAAGATATTAAGTTGCTCTTTCGGGCTGAATCGAGTTCCAAAATAAATTCCAAATAGCGTGGTGCCAAGAAGCGCGATCGCCCTTGTCTGCGTAAGACTTGGCTGAGCAGACCAGAGAACTGAACACACCACAAGCCCCAGGAGAATCAGGAGGAACGGACTCCTAAATAGCCGCTGAACAACATATTTCCATCGCCATAGTAAAAGCAGGAAGGAAATGCCATAGTTTACAAGAAGCAATTGTCGAATCAAGGCAAAATCGACATCCCTCAGAGAACCCGCGTTTCCTTCGCTAAATCCTCCCGACAGAAAAAGTGTGAGAATACCGCCAGCGTAAAGAATTAGATAAGCTATAACAAATGCAAGCTCAAGGAATCGCCACAGCTTCTTCACAGCACTTACTCCTTCGTCAAGATTCGAGTCAGAATGTAGAACAATCAGTCTATAGACACATCCTGGGGGGAACTAGCTAGCCAGAACTGCGGTTGACAACTTTAGACCAAACGTACCTTGGTCCCCCCAGTGCGTAGACACCAAGCAGTCCCAAAATCATGAAATAGACCAGTGTAGAGGTGATTAGCACAATCATGAAGCCTGGATCGAGCCTTTGAAGACCTACAAAAATAGGAAGCATTAGGGCACAAATCAAGCCTGGATAATAGAACACTTCCAGGAAGTTGATTGAGAATAAACGACGAAGGGCAAACAAAAATTGTAAGAATGTCGAAACACTGACCAATAGCGCAACCGAAACTGCGCCAGCAAGCTGGTATCTTGGCACCAAGAAAAATCCAAATAAAGCCTTTACGACCATTGTCACAGAGCCTTCACGCACATTAATTTTCTCTAGCCCATTTGCCATCAAGACAAATCCAAAGGGTCGGCTAAATGATGCCAAGACTCTTGAAAGGGAGTAAGCAGTTAGAATATTAGCTGCATCCCGAAATCGCTCGTCGCCGTAAACAAACTGTAGTAAGTCTGCCCCAAAGAAGAAGAAGCCGACACAGGTTGGCAGCGCAATCGACAGGAGAATTCCAATCATACTCTGAGCAATCTTGCGCTGCTTATCTGTCCCCTCCTGAACAGACTTGACCATGCCTGGATAGACTGCCTGCATCAGGCTATCTGTCATGATCACAAAGGGCTGCATGAGCTGGATAATACCGCCATACAGCCCGACGAGAAGCTCACTTCCTGCCACAGATAGAATCAAGAATTCGAGTTTAGCATTAACAATTCCCAGGCTATCAATTGCGAAGAAGCTGGCAGCAGACTTGAATTTTGCAACCATGAAACTTGGGTCAAGCCTCCAGTCCATCTGCATCTCTCGTGTCAACAGAACCCACTGAATCAGAAAAATCAGCGTTTCTGAAATCACAAACAGCAAAGCAATCGTGTTCACTCCATAGCCCTGCTGCATTGCCGCAATCATTGCCAAGATGCGAGAAACGTAAACAGGTACGTTTGCAGTAGCAATTAGATGCATTCTTTCTTGTGACTGAAAGAAGGCCTCAGTCATGTTGGAAAGAGAGAAGGGGATAACAGCGGCACCAATGATGTAACAGGTCAGTTTCGTTCCAGGCTCGTATGGAAGGATGGTGACAATTGCAAGCAGGCAAATATAGCCCAAGATGCTAATGATTAGCTGAAGAATCGTGCAGTTCAGCAAATAAAATGACTCATTTCTGGTGGATTCTGCTCCTTGAGCAATCATCCGGATCATCAGATTTTTTAGTCCGTGAGATGCAATCCCGACAAAAATGTAGTAAAAGCTGAAGGCAAGCAGATATCTTCCTAGTTCATCAGCACCCAGAAATCGCGAAATGGATGCAGATAGCACAAAAGTCGCAACACTTTGCACAACTCGATTAACGAGCATTGAGGCTGAGTTGCTGAGTAGCTTACGTCGATGTTTCATGTCTATGCCGCTTACATCCAGTAGACCAGAAGTGTTGAATTGAGACATAAAACTTTACATTTGACCCTATGAAGCTCCTATGAGTGCCTCAGGCAGCAGATCGTGGCTCCAATG
>JAIUYC010000775.1 GCA_020216575.1 Coleofasciculus sp. S288
AGCCGTTTGACCCTGATGAATTAGTTGCGATCGTTGAAAACTTGTTGGAGCGTCGCATCACCACATCAGGAGAGGCGGCTAGCACCACAGACCTCGAGCAAATTGCGCAGCAGATTGCGGAAATCCGAGGGTTGATCAGTCAACGGAGTGGCATTGCCCAAACACCTCCCCCCATTCGTATTGACTTTACACCCCGAGAGCAGAGTGTTTTAGATTTGGTGGCGGAGGGGCTAATGAATAAAGAAATTGCTCGACGCCTGGATACTAGCGTCCGCAACGTCGAGAAGTATGTCAGCCGATTGTTTAGCAAAACCGGGACAAATAGCCGCACGGAGTTAGTCCGCTATGCTCTCGAACATGGCTTGACGAAGTAGCAAAATGTCAAAAAGTATGTTATTGCTTGTTTAGCAAAACTGGAATCAAGAGTCGCAATGAGTTAGTCGGCTACGCGATCGCAAAGGGATTCACCAAGTAAAGGATTGTATATGTTTTGGTTAAAGTTTTTCATCTTTGCCGCCGCTTAATGGCAGCGTTAATTGGGATATAATATACTTGGATAAGACCTGCACAATCTCATCGGTGCCAACTTGGCTCTATTAGATAAATGCCCAAGCTTGGAAGTGCAAACCCTATCACTGATGGTTGTTTGGAATTAACCCGGAAGTGAGATTTTTATGTGTCACAGTAGGCGAGAAACTTCGCCTGAAGTTAGCGGAAAATTCTTTTTAGAACCCCAGTTACACAGAATTCAAGCTTGGCAAATTGGTATGTACAAGCTCTATTAGCGTGGGTATATAGAGTCTGTACATAGTAAGTTGCTCCTCATTGAATTTGCCAAGTTGAAGTAAGCCAGAACAAGAAAAAAAGCGTTCTGGTGTCTAGATTATGCAAATTAGATGTGAAGTAGCTTACGAGCCTGAATTTAGAGAACAGTCCTCATCCGTTTGTTTGGCTTTCGAGATTCTTTTGGGAGAGTAAATCTCAAAAGCTCAAGCCTGGATCAGGGGGATTTAACCTCTGATAACTGTTCGTTCTCTCTTCAGTTCTTTTTCTGCTGTTTTGCCATATCGAACTTGAGTGTAAACAGTCCCCAAAAATGGACTGCCAATTTTGTATGACTACTTTAACTATACGCCCTTCTGTAGGTAAGACAAAAAGCCGTACATCAGCGGTTGTGGAGCATCCGGCGTCAACAGCAGAATGCTTTGCAGACATCGCTGCTCTAGTCAAGCTCAATAATTCTACAGGTCAAGTGGATGAAGATACCCTAGTTTGCGATTTGCAAGAGTTTTTTGAAGCACCGAATGTGGATAAAGCTCGCGATTTGCGTTTGTGGAAGGATACTCATGGTAAGCTCACTGGCTTTGGGCAGTTAATGATAATCGAACAGGATAATGAGCTTGAGGGTTATCTGTACTTTGACGTTCACCCGACTCAGGGCAGTTACGCCTTGGAAACTGAGATTCTCCAGTGGAGTGAAAAGCGTTTGCGCGAGGTTGCAAAAGAGCGTTCTCTGTCGGCCAAACTGCATCTCAGGAGCCAAGAGAACAAAATGCTGCGTCGCGTGTTGTTAGAACGGCAAGGTTTCACGGCTGAACGCTGCTTTTTAACCAAGGCTTGCTCACTGGAGCAGCCATTGTCTCTACCTTCACTGCCAAGTGGCTTTACTTTGCGATCGCTCTCAGGCGAACGGGAACTTCAGGCTTGGGTAGACCTATTCAATGAATCCTTCATCGATCATTGGGATCACCACGACATAAGTCTGGGAACGGCAAGGCAGTGGCTAAAAAACCCAAGCTACCGACCCGACCTAAACGTAATTGCCGTAGCTCCAGACGGCACATTTGCAGCCTTCTGCGTCGGCTACAGAAATCAGGAAGAGAATGCACGGACTGGAAGTAATGAGGGCTGGATTAAGCTCTTAGGCACACGACGCGGCTTCCGCAAGTTAGGACTGGGACGAGCACTATTACTCGCTCAGATGAACCAGCAAAAGGCAGCAGGTGTAGATTGCTTGAAACTCGGCGTTGATGCCCAAAACCTCACTAGTGCAACACGGCTTTACGAATCGCTTGGATTCCAAACGGTTAGCACTTGGCTATCCTATGCTAAGAAAATTCAGCCATACGGTCTAAATTGTTGGGAGACTCCAACTCTAACGGGTAAGGTAAAAGGTTAAGGAGGCTAGGGGCTCCCTCTCTGGGGTTAGGGGCGAGGGGAAAAGGTTTTCCCTTTCCCCTGAAACCGATTAGTCAAATATGCGATTTGAATGCACAACAGCTTAGTGGGAACGACTGTTGGCGTCTTCGTCCTGATGAGGGTGCAAAGTGGCACTTTGCAATAATCAATTCTTAGTCTTCATAAATCGATAACGTTGAGCCGCTTCTTGCTAAGCGGCTTCTGTTTGAGTCGTGTCAGGCGCGAAAGTTCAAAGTCAGGACTTACGCAAATTTACCTCTAAATCACCATTTGTAGGGACACGGCAATGCCGTGTCCTTGTCCTACCAGATGTGGTGTCTGTGCGTAAGTTCTAAAAGTAACGGCCTTCATTGCGCCTTCGATCGCATACATCTTAAGATAGAGTCCCAAACAATAGTTTTGCTCTAACAGCGGTTGGGTCACTGTCATCGCACCTACTCACGGTGTAAGTTCTAAGATGTTTAAGAAACGTATTTTTACTCAAATTCTCACGTCGTTCTTTACTTTTGTGTTAGTTGTTGCCTGTAGTCAGGCCAATTCCCCAAACACGACAACAACAAATACGAATAGTCCCAGCAATTCAGCCGTAGCGGATTCCATTCCCATCGGTGTTGCTGTAGCACAAACCAGTAATGTCGCTTTGCTCGGGCAAGAACAGGTCACGGGTGCAAAAATCGCAGAAAAGTATTTTAACGATAAAGGGGGTGTCAACGGTACACCGATTAAATTAGTTTTCCAAGACACGGCAGGTGACGAACAAGGGACAATAAATGCTTTCAATACCTTAATTACTCAGGATAAAGTGGTGGGGATTGTTGGTCCGACGCTATCACAGCAAGCATTTGCCGCCGATCCAATTGCCGAGCGTGCTAAAGTACCCGTTTTAGGACCATCTAACACCGCTAAAGGAATACCTCAAATCGGGGACTACATTGCTCGTGTATCTGCACCCGTGGCAGTGGTTGCCCCCAATGCTGTTGAAGCTGCACTCAAGAGTAATCCAAATATTAAGAAAGTCGCTGTCTTTTTTGCTCAGAATGACGCCTGTAGCAAATCCGAGACGGAGACGTTCCAGGAGACAGTTAAAGACAAAAAACTTGATTTAGTCACGATACAGAAGTTTCAAACCACAGATACGGACTTTCAAACTCAAGCCACGAATGCCATTAACCTTAAACCTGACCTAATCATTATCTCCGGTCTGGCAGCAGATGGCGGAAATTTAATCAAACAACTGCGCGAACTGGGATACAAAGGCTTAATTATTGGTGGAAATGGTCTGAATACATCCAATCTCTTTCCAGTATGTAAGGCGCAATGTGATGGGGTTTTAATTGCTCAAGCCTATAGTCCGGAAGTCAATAATGAGATAAATAAGGCGTTCCGCG
>JAIUYC010000776.1 GCA_020216575.1 Coleofasciculus sp. S288
CTTAGTCAGTGATGCAGCATGAAGTCAGAGGTTCTGAAGCAATATCATTGAGGTTCATGGATTTGAGAAGGCTACTCCAGTCAGCCTGAAGTGTACTATTTTGCAAGTTGTTACGACGGAGTTGAGCTAAACTTGTTAAGGCTTCGTACCACAGTCCGTTTTGGGCGTATAGGGAAACCCGCTCGCTTGGTGTTGACACGCTCTCTAATTGGGTTTGCAAGGTTGAATTCAAGGGAATACGCTCAATTTCGCCGTTAACAGTAGCATCCCCAGACCGATTGTTCGGGTCGCAAACAATGGAAAAGACCCATTGGTAACGTTTGCCTGTTTGTAAGGGGGGCAGCATCTCTGGAATTTTGAGACCGATAATTCCTGGCTTCTGTTTGAGCGAGAACGTTGTTTTGTAAACGTCTTGTTCGTTTTCATCGATTAACACAAACTCTGCTGAGAATCTCGCATCGGGTGAATAAGGGACATAAAACCAGAAGGTTGGATGCTCCGCAACAGTTACATCTAGGGGTTGCTCGGCAGTAAGTGAGTTTGACTGGGCAGCCAGTATTAGGGCAGTGAGAGGCAGCTTCGCCGCCGGACATAAGCCACGACGCGGGCGTGCTGCCGCACCCCGCCGACGACTCCTAGCGGAGGTTAAATCGTCTTGAGTCCATCCTGGTGGAGTACTTATCATGACGCTGACGAATGCCAGGATGAGGGAGTAAAGCAGGGTAGTTTTCCAGAACGATAACGGAGTACGAGCCATAACTTATACTGAGTTGCGTTCAAACGTAGTAGATAGCCAAAGCAGGGGGAGCAGGGGGAGCAGGGGGAGAGAAACTACTATCTTTGACTGCAACTTGGTATTGTTTACAATTAGAGATTGTATTTTTGCATATTAATCTCAAAACTTGTTGGTGACGTACACAACGCTACCAGTTGTAACAACTAGGACTAATGCTGCGGGTACAAGAGGAATCCAGTTCCCCCAGATTAAGAAGATAAAGTAGCAGAGTCCGGAGAGGCTTATCAGAGCAATAACTCCTGCGAATATCAATCGCCGAGGTTGCTGGAAACACCAAACAATTCCACCTCCCACTAAAGCCCAGACTGAAACCCAGGCTACGTCTCCCCACATTGGCCACCATCCTAGGAGAGGTCGCCCATCTAAAACGGCACTCAGGATTTGACTTACCATCTGAGCTTGAATTATCACTCCTGGTACTTGCTGGTCGGAACCCAATCCGTAGGGAGTTGAGTGCAAGTCTCCCGTTGATGCAGCCGTCAGTCCAACTAGGACTATCCGATCTTTGACATCTTCTTCTAAAATCTGATTGGCTAAGACTTTGCTGAGTTCGAGCCGTGGCGCAAATTTGCTGGGGTCACCGTTGTAGGTGCGGTAATTGAGCAGAGTTTGGTATCCTCCTGCATCAACTCCTTGATATCCTCCTGCAAAGCGACTTAATCGCTTTAAGGACGTTGTGCCAAATTGTAAGGGCTGCACGTACTGACCTTCTGGTGTAAAAGCCGATTTGTACGGCTTGCCTTCCGTTTCTAGGTATTTGCGAGCGATGGTGAGGCTAAAGGCATTTTGGGTAGGACAGAACTCTGGGTCGGGTAAATTAACTAGGAGATGGCGACGGATAGCGTAATCCGCATCGGACACAACATCACTAAAGCCGACTCGTTCTAGCACCTGGTCTAAGGGAATTTCAGGGGGGGGTTTAATCCCTGGCTCAATCGATGTATCCGTTAAATCGTAACTTTGTTTGCAGATACCTACAATCTGATTCTGTCGCAGGTCATTGTCTAAATCAGAACGGTTAGTCTTGAAATCCCGATACAAATCTAAACCGATGACTCGCGGTTGATACTGGTTGAGTGTCTTTAGCAAACTAGCGAGGGCAATATCCGGTAGTAGCCCTTGGTTGCTCCCATATTGTTGATTGAGAGCCTGAATATCCTTTTCGGTGACCTCGACGATTAAAAATCGCTTATCCTGTTCTTCACTCGGTCGCAGTCGCATCATTTGATCGTAAGCTGCCAGTTCTAAGGGCTGCAACACGCCTAGATAGCGTACCCCCATCAGTAAAGCTGTAGCAGTAATGCTAGACAGAAGCACAGTATGAAGTTTGGGTTTGCGAAACGGGAATTGGCGGCTGGTTTTGATGTAGGTAATCTGAAGGTCTGTTGGCTGAGGGACTTTATTTTGAGAGTCTTTGAGCCATCGCTCTGCATGTTTGAGAGCCTTACCGCGTAACAAAAAGCTAGAATCGTGTTCCTCTCTGTCCCATTCAAGTGCTTTGACTAACAATTGCGTATGCGATCGCATATACTCCAGGTCAGTATCTAACGTTCTAACCAGTTCGCCAAAGTTGGCATAAAATTCGCCATTATGGTTGTTGAAGTCAATCCACTGAATGCTAGCCAAACCCGAGTGTAATTCTGTAGTGGGTACGGCTCTATACAGCACCGTTACAATCCGCTTGTTCAGCGTCCTGGCATACTCCACCTCATCTACACAATAGGGGGAGTTGACGGAACTGGGGGAAATGATAAACAGGACGTTATTTGCACTTTCAATCCCTCGATATATTTCCCGCTGAAAATCTGCCCCCGAAGCAATACTCTCTTGGTCGAACCAAGTCGTTTTTCCTTGGAGCTGAAGCGCATCATTTAACTTCCGGGCAAAATCAGAATCCGTTCGGGAATAAGCAATAAAAACGTCTAGAGACGATTCCGGAGCTTGCTTGGTGCTTTCGGTAATAAACTCTTTATGCAAAGGCAGGGGCGGGTGTTCAGTCCGCTGCTTCGCCACCATTAGCCAAGCTTCGGCCTGTTTCAGATTGTACCCACGCAATAAAATACTCGGATTTCGGTTTTGCCTGAGCCATTTAAGGGCTTTCACTAATAGAGTTTTATGCTGTTCATAATAGTGATGTTCTTCCTGCAAGAGGTTTAATAGTTTGTCGATGCACTCTTCATTCTTTAGGTCTTCAGAGTAAGTTGTAAAATCCAGAAAATGCAAAGGTCTTAGATGGGGAGGAATGGAGCCAATATTAATGGATTCGATTAAGAGCGGAATGATGCGTTTATTATTGGCAAAAGCGTGACTTATTTCTTGCTGGCAGTACCAAGATTGAATCGAGCTAGGTGAAATTAACCAGACAAGATTGTCGGCTCCTTCTATTCCATTATTAATTGCCTCCTGAAATTCAGTTCCAGTTTTAATATCAGTTTTGTTCGTCCAAATCGTGAAGGATTCACGCATCAATATCCGACTGATTTCCTTCATGAGCTCTTGGTCTTGCTCGGCATAGCTGATGAACACCTGAGTCATCAAGTTATTGGCATTCTTAATACTTTCAACTATAAACTCACAGTGTAAATCAGTGGGATTACAAGGTGATTGTTTATCTTTAAATCGTTTCTTTAACCATGATTCTGCTTGTTGGCGCTCTTCTCCAATTAACAGATAGCTATTTTGTTTATGATGTCGTTCCCAGTCCAGGGCTTTGACTAAAACCTGAGTGTGCTGTTCTACATAATCTCTATCTCGGTGTATTAAATCAATTAAACCTTTAAAAGCCACCTC
>JAIUYC010000777.1 GCA_020216575.1 Coleofasciculus sp. S288
CCCCACTGGAATCAAAGACCGGATATTTGACCCATTTTTTACCACAAAAGAACCAGGGAAGGGAACGGGTTTAGGTCTAGCGATTTGCTATCAAATTATTACCCAGCATCAGGGTCAAATTGAGGTTAAATCGACACTAGGCCATGGAACAGAGGTTGTAATTACATTACCCGTGAAGGTATCCACTCGGCAGGAGGCTTCCTCTTCCGATCTACCTCTGCTATCCCATGTGCAGTTTGATGAAGTCAATCACACTTGAGAGTCCTTCCTTAGTTTTCAAATTAGTAAACACAAAAGGTTTTTCGCCACGCATCTTTTTGGCATCGCGTTCCATAACGCTCAAGTCAGCTCCCACCGAAGAGGCAAGGTCAATTTTGTTGATTACGAGGAGATCGGACTTGGTGATTCCCGGTCCTCCTTTACGGGGAATTTTATCACCAGCGGCTACATCAATGACGTAAATGGTCAAATCGACCAGTTCAGGGCTGAAAGTAGCGGCTAGGTTATCGCCGCCACTTTCTAGGAACACTAGGTCTAAATTTGTAAAGCGGTGTTCTAGCTGTTCGATCGCGGCTAAGTTCATCGAAGCATCCTCGCGGATTGCCGTATGGGGACAACCACCCGTTTCAACACCAAGGATGCGATCGCTCTCTAGCGCCTGACTTCGCACCAGAAACTGGGCATCTTCCTGAGTGTAAATATCATTGGTGACAACCGCAATCTGATTCGATTGACGCATTGCCTTACACAACGCATCAAGTAGGGCAGTTTTCCCCGAACCTACAGGACCAGCAATTCCGACACGAAAAGCACTCATAGAGATATAGTGCTGAAATGGTCTATTTCTTAGAAATTTACCATTGAACTCTGGACTGAGTAATAGGTCCCAAAGTCCGATAAACACCACCGTAAGCCGCTGTCACTGCACCAGTCATCGCGCCAGTGCAAAAGCCACCAGCAATCGATTCCAACTCCTCTTCATTGAGCTCTCCTCCAGATTCCTGTGTCAGGGCGACTTCCATCACCTGCCCAATTTCATCAGGAGAGAAAGAGTAGCCGTACTTGGCACCAACTTCAGCAGCCGCCGCGCGGTCGTTTTCCGCTGATTCAATAGCCTGATTCAACTCCTGTTGAAGTGCTGCATCTTGACCGACTCTCTCCAAAAACTGCTTTACTGCTTCCATGCTCATGCTGCAAATTCTCCTCAAGTGTAAAGGTCGCTCAATATAGACCTGACTTTACTGGATGGCATTAAACTTGTCTACTAAGAAAACTTCAGGAAAGTTCAGTTTTTTTCAGGTATTTTAAGTTCACAACGGATTTAAAGAACGTAGTTGGCGATCGTTAACAGGGGGATGCAAAACTCGCCGTACATCTAGCAGGAAAATTGTCGTTGTCAGGTCGTCTTGAGATAGAACGACGACGTGGCTGGCTATATCGAGGATGCCGGATTGACTTGAAGAAGAGGGGAGACTTCGGATCATCTCTAGCGGCAACTCCATCAAATTTGGGGGTTCATCGACCAAAATTCCGCACAGTTCTCCTTGAGGGCTGCGTGCGATCGCTAAAAAACGTCGGTCATCTGATACCTGAGGTAATCCCTCTGTAGGAGCAAGGCGCTGCCGAATTCCTAGTTTCTGATGCAAATCCAAAACTCTAATCGTATGGTGGCCTAGCTGAACAATTCCCATCGAACCCAGTCCACCGCTAACCATAGGGGGACAATTAATCACTCTCAGGACATCGCTCATCGGGAGCGCCAGCAGATAATCCCCAATTTGAAAAATAATGAACTTACCGATTTGTGAAACGTTTTGCATGGCTCTCTCTAATAATTTGGTGATTGGGAATTGGTAAAAGCGGCTTATTCCCCATTCCCCATTCCCTATTCCCCCTTACCGATAAACACTAATATTTTTCTCCAATACATCATTCACTGTGGCTAACAGTTGATGTTCGAGATAGGGTTTGGTAATGTAAGCCGTTGCGCCTAACTCCAGTGCAATCAAGCGGTGCTTTTCACCACTCCGAGAGGTTAAAATTACTACGGGAATTTGGGCTAACGCTGTCTCTTGCTGACGGTATTTGAGAAACTCAAACCCATTCATGCGAGGCATTTCAATATCGCAAAGGACTAACTGAATCTGGGTTCGCTGCCGGAGTTGCTCGATCGCTTCCCAACCATCCTTCGCTTGAAATATCTGAAAGCCAGCTTGCTGTAAGGTTAAAGCTAAAGTTTGGCGCACGGTGATTGAGTCATCGACTAGGAGAACGATTTTGTTTTGTCTAGCTCGCGACTCTAGAGTTGGTGGTGGCGCTGGTGAGGGTGGAGAGTCCGAGGCTGGCAATAGCTGCGGACGTGGGGAAGAGGTGGGAAGGCTGAGGGGTGTCGAACTGGGCAACGTGTAATGGCTGCTCTCATCCGTTTGCTGGTCAAACACATACTCCATTAAAACAGCCCCATCGAGAACCAGCGTAATGCGACCATCCGCTAAAATACTGCCACCATAAATAAAGCTGGGTGACGCAATCATTGCCCCTAAAGGACGGATAACCAATTCCTGTTCCCCAATTAGCTGATCTACTTCCAGTCCCAGCAGCCGATCCTGCCACCGGATGAGGATGGCGGGATTCATCGACGTTTCAGACATACCAGGTTGCTGAGACTGGGAAACTAAGGGTTCATCGAACGGCGAGGAATAATTTAAGACTTTCGCCAGTGGGTAGATGGGAATGAGTTGCTCTGACGCACCCTGACCCCAACGGAGTACCTTACCATCTTCCCAGCACTGAAGCTGCTCAGCTTGAGGGATGAGAATTTGCTCGATCGCATCGGACAGTAAGGCATAAACCCGCTCACTGGCTTGAAAGAGGAGTAACTTAGCGAGCGTTAGACTCAGGGGAATTTGCAGGGTAAAGGTTGTTCCCCGATACACCTGAGACTGAACTGCGACTGAACCTTGGAGGGCTTGCAACTGCACCCGAACTACATCCAGCCCAATTCCTCGCCCAGACAAGTCATTCACCTCCGACGTGGTAGAAAAGCCGGGTTCAAAGAGTAAATCTGTTAGTTGAGCGTTACTGAGACGGTTAGCTTGCTGTGGGTTAACCAATTGACGTTCAATCGCTCGTTGGCGAATCTTCTCAAAGTCCAATCCTTGACCGTCATCTCGGACTTCAATCACCAGGTATCTGCCCCGATGATAAGCGCAGATGGCAATCTGACCTTTCTCTGGTTTGCCCTGTTGGGCGCGGAGTTGAGGAGATTCAATCCCGTGGTCAAATGCATTGCGAACCAAGTGTAGCAATGGCTCGTACAGCTTTTCAGCTACAACTTTATCCACTAAGACTTCAGTCCCATGAAGGTCTAGCGCCACTGACTTATTGTGCAAGATTTTCAACTGTTCTAACAGACGAGGGAAACGACCAAAGATATCTCCCAAGGGCAACATCCGGGCTTCCATTAGAGAATCGCGAGCACTGGTCAACAGCCGACGTTGTTTGTCTAGAGTCTGATTGGACTGCGTTGCAAAGAGTTCGATCGCTTCAGCCGCTTCTGCTAATTGCACGGCATCTTCCAAAG
>JAIUYC010000778.1 GCA_020216575.1 Coleofasciculus sp. S288
GGTCAGTTGGCGGGGAACCCGATCAATAACGCAGAGAGTGCCGAGAGGGAAGCGATCGGGGGTGACGAGGGGAACCCCGGCATAAAACCGGATCTTTGGGTCGAGTAGAACCAGTGGATTAGTGGCAAACCGCTCATCTTCTAAAGCATTGGATACAATCAGGGGTTCTGAAGGAGAGAGAATCGCATGAGCGCAGAATGCCATTTCTCTGGGGGTTTCTGGGGCGTCTATGCCGACTTTTGACTTAAACCACTGCCGCGTTCCATCGATTAAGCTAACCAGGGCAATGGGCGTGTTGCAAGTCGAGGAGGCTAGCAGCGTCAAGTCGTCAAAAGCATCTTCAGGAGCGGTATCAAGAATTTGATAGCGATCGAGTGCTTGCAGCCGCTGCATTTCATTCTCAGGGAGCGGTGCTGGTTTGGCTTCGGGTGTCGGAAGGTCGTTCAAGGTCGGGGTAAGTTTACTCACGGTGTCCTGCTAGTGGTAGGCCTGGAATAAAGGAAAGACGTAGCTTTTGAGTACTTAGTGAGTACGATGGAGGGCTTTAGGGTTTATGACCCAGATTTTCGCTACCTATCCTTTATTCAAGGACGTGAAGTTGAGATGCGATCGCTCTCAGTTTCACGGTCGAACTTAATGAACTCGAGAGTGGCGCTCTAGTTCTTCCTTTATGAAAGGTCAAAAAAAATAGATGCTGCAACCGTGTATCTACGTAAGATGGCGCTCCCCTAATTTCTCCACTCGCAGGAAATTCGGGTGCAAGACTCCCCACGAGCTGGCGCTCACAACAAAGGCTGAAAATTCCTCTCCCCTAACTCCTGGCTCCTGACTTCTGACTCCCTATTTTCAAGAGAGTTATTGGTTTCAGTTAACAACTACATCCCGTTCCGATACCCCAAAGCTACGAGTTTGTTTGCAGCGTTCTATATAAAGCCGAGTAGCCCGATCCTGTTCGTTCTGATGCAAAACTTGCTGGAAAACTTGCTGCGCTTCAATAAATTTCTCCTCAATAAAAAGAGCAACTCCCCGTTCAAACTCAGCCCGAGTTTGCAGTTTGAGTTCAATCAAGGATTGAGGGTCTGCATCAAAAACTTCAAATACATCCACAGGCTGATTTTTACCTTTCACCGTGTATCGACCAAGGAATCGGTAGTGATAGTTTTGGCGATTTTCTAGACGATATAGGGTTTGTTCGCTGATTAAAATATCAACACCATAAATCTTCGTTAACCCTTCCAACCGAGACGCCAAATTCACAGCATCAGCAATCACCGTGCCTTCCATGCGTTGCGCTTCCCCAACTGTACCAAGCATTAAAGTCCCTGCATGCAGACCAATCCCGATCGCAATTGGCTCTTCTTTGTTCTGGATGCGATCGGCATTATAACGCGCAACTTGCTTTTGCATCTCAATCGCCGCCTGCACCGCGTCATCAACCGACTGGTGAAACAGCGCCATAATCTCATCACCGATGTATTTATCAATGAAACCGTTATGATTGCGAATCACTGGACTGACTCGACGCAAATAGGCATTGATAAAGTCAAAGTTTTCTTTCGGCGACATCCTTTCTGACAAACTCGTAAACGAACGAATATCAGCAAACAGAACTGTCATTTCTTTCTGGACTTGGTCGCCTAATTGCACCTCAATAATACTCTCCCGTTCCAAAAATCTCAAAAATTCGTGCGGCACAAAGCGCCCGTAAGCCGCATTAATTTTCGCTAAGCGAAGATGGGTTTTAATTCGTGCCAACAATTCATTTTTCGAGACAGGCTTCGTTAAATAGTCATTCGCTCCTGAACCAAATCCTTCCACCAAATCGGATACCTGATTTTTAGCAGTCAACAACACGACTGGCAGTTCATTCGCCGGAAACTGTTCGCGAATTTTCTTACAGAGTTCATACCCCGTCATTTTCGGCATCATAATATCCAGCAAAATCAGATCAGGTGTAAATCCCTTGCGAATAATTTCTAATGCCTCCATCCCATTTGAGGCTTGAGTGATGGCATAATTTTGCAATGAAAGGTGGTTGACAAGAACTTGAAGATTTACGGGTTCATCATCCACAATCAAGATTTGAAACGCTCCTTCAGGAAAGGCCAGCGCATCTCCATCTCTAAAGAACTCATCCGCAGATTCTGTGATTGGAGAGAAGTCCTGAACCTTTGATACTTCCTCGCTTGACTTGCTTTCTACTCGCCCCTTAGATAAGGGTAGGGTAAAAGTAAAGCGCGAACCCAATCCTGGTGTAGATTCCACACGAATCTCGCCACCATGCAGTTGCACCAGTTGTTTAGTGACTGCCAAACCCAAACCTACCCCACCGTATTCTCTGGCAATGGAGCCATCAGCCTGTTCAAAGGATTCAAAAATTCGGTCTATTTTATCTGGCGGGATACCAATCCCTGTATCGGCAACCGTAATTTCCAGATAACCAACTCCTCTTTTTAAGGGAGTTACAACATTGGCAGAGACTTCAACTGTACCGCTGTCGGTAAACTTAATCGCATTCCCAACCAAGTTGTGCAAAATCTGTTGCACTCGGTTTTCATCCGCATCGACAGGAGGAGTATCCGGAGCAATTCTGTTAATTAGTTTTAGAGGTTTTTTGCCGACTAGAGGTTGGGAAAGCATTAAAACCACATCGGTAATTTCCCGCATTCCTATAGGCTGGATTTTTAGCTCAATATTTTTATGCTTAAGTCGAGAAAAATCAAGCAAATCATTGACGAGCTGAGTTAGTCTTTTCCCGCTAGAGACAATCAGAGAAAGATTAAACAGAGTTGGCTTGGACAATTGGCCTGTTGCTCCGTCAACTAAAGACTCGGCAATGCCAACAATCGCATTGAGAGGCGTTTTGAGTTCGTGAGACGTATTCGCTAAAAATTCATCCTTGAGTTGATCGAGTTTCTGTAAATCAGCATTCTTTGTTTCTAACTCTGTTGCGTAGGATTGCAAGTTTTGCCGTGCTTCATTGAATCGATTTTCTAAGGTAAATCCTGAAAAAAGAATAAAAATAAACGTTCCCCAAGGATATAACTTTTGATACCAATATACAGGAGCTAAAAAGTAAACCAAGATATCATGGATTGCAAATACCGTTAAGATGATAAATCCTACCGTAAATAATTTTGCTTCCCGCCTTCCGTTAAATAACGTCTTGAAAGCCATTACCACTAAAATTAGAGCGCTTGTCAGAAACAAAACTTGAGTAGGATAGGTTGTTGAACTTCCCGGAATAATTTCAGCCGTCACTAAAGTCAAAGCAACAACCGCATAAATTAGATTCATTTGCCACAAACGCCGAATAACCGACTGGTATCCTGCTCCGACTATTTTTTCAAAGAAGAGGCAGGCGCTAACTGGAATTAGATAAAAAGATAGATACTGGACATAATTTAATATCTCTAAATCATTGAAAAATAATTTAATAAAATCAGAACTGGATATTGTGTAGGCTCCTACCATTATTACCAGCATTCCAAAAGAAAAATAGGTTAACTTTTCTTGTCTATTGAATGCAACCCAAATTGAGACTAATCCTAATATTAAGAATAAAAATCCACAAACAGAATCG
>JAIUYC010000779.1 GCA_020216575.1 Coleofasciculus sp. S288
AGTGCATGAAGTCCACGATTTTTGGCTTCCTGGTAAACCGAGATCGCAGTTCCCACCTGGTTACACACCCATAGCACTTTGCCACCGACGAAGAGTTCTTGCTCAACCCGTTCCCAGTCAGGAGCATCAACGAGATGGAAGCGATAACGGGGGAGTTCTTCTATCTGTTTAAGTTCCTTAAAGGTTTCACCCTTAATGGTTTCAACGGGTTCACCAACCGCTTTTTCAATGGCTGACACTTGCCAAGGCAAAAATGAAGCAGACATCAACAAAATGGGAGCCTTGACAACTTCGAGGAAACGTAAGAGAGTACCAAACAGGCGCTCATCGTAGCAGTGAACTTCATCGAAGACAAATGCTGCTTGTGCGATCGCAGGGAAACAATACAGTGGTCTTCGGTTGCATTGAAGTAGCCCTAACACCGTATCAACCGTGCAGACACTAACCTTTGCGCCCCATGCCTTAAATGACTCCAGCTTTGTTTCTAAGTCATCCTCATCGCCTGTCGGTATCAGGTGTTCTAAATCCACAGCAGCACGGGAATGCAGCAAAACAGCTTCAACCTTGCTATGAACGTAATCGATAAACCCTTCTGTGCTAGTTCCTGTAGTTGGATAGCAGAAAAAGAGTTTACGACTACTCGCATACCGTAGCGCCCAGTTATAAGCTCCCAGAGTTTTCCCCGTTCCGCATCCTGCCCGTACCAAAGTTACCCTTGTTGAAGTTTTACGCAATGCCTTTTGGAAGTCGAGTAATTTTTTTCCCTTGAGCTTTGCATGAATTACCTTTTGCAACTCTGGTTCACTGAGGATTTGTCTAACCTGCTGTCCAATCCAATCTTCAATTTTTAATTCAGTACTGGGCAGAGCAGAGCCTACGGCATCTCCAGCAATCACCAAAGCTTTGATAACTGCTGTAAACACTGGATCGTGCTTCCAATCGAGAAAGGCATCCAATACTTCCTGCCGTTTCTGCTTGAGTTCCGTAACCTGCCAACAAATCGGACGTTTGCGGGGAAGTCGCAACTCACGAGGTAATCCGAGTACTTTTACACCGTACTTGAGCAAACCTCTGAAGTACTTTGGGTCAGTATACAAGTAGAGGCGATCGCTCCCGCTTCCAGTCCGAACTTCACCCAATTCATCCGTTTTTCCTGCTCTGGCATTGCCACCGAGTTTCAAGTGATGCCCACCCGCCGCCGCCAGCGCCGTAAAAAAGTCACCATCGCACTGCTGGAGCCATTCTCGATACTCCCATGCCAAAAGAACTGAAGCTACTTCATGACGAATGAGTTGCGGAGTGTCAATTGGGTTACGTTTGTGGCGTACAACCATCTGAAAGTGATCGTTTGCTTTACCCCAATCGTGTAAGTAAGCCGCTAAACGGGCAGTGGCTCGAAGTCTGGAAAAATCACACTGAAGTCCGAATTGGGAAATTAAGCGATCGCCTAATGTATTAACTAATGTTGTGACAGCTTCCACAACTGCTGCTGTGTGACCTACCAAATGATAAGCACCTTTCCAGGAGTCTTTTTTAGGGTTAAACGACTTCGCCAGCAAAATATCAGGCTCTAACTTAGGCTGCACTATCAACCTCCTTAACTGGATAAAACCAGCCACAGCCAAAATGTTGCCGTCCTCCTAGTCCATGCCATTGCAGCTTCAGCGAATCTTCCTGGCTCAATCCCTCTACTACCACACCATAGCCAAGAATTTTCTTATCCTTCACCTGTATTGTGCGTCGCGCCAAGTCACCATTATCATCACTTGGAATAAACGCTTGCCCTCTGATTTCTAAGCGTTCCAGCCCCTTTTGGCAGGACTCTAGAAAATATCGAGGTACATCTACGTGAGTAATTGCATCTAACTTAAACGTCACTAGTCTTGATGCTAGAGTATCACTCGCTTCCGGCAGCGTAATTCTGGGCTGAACCAATCGAATTAGATGACCTCGAATATCAAAAACTTGGTTTTGCAAGAATCGATACCAATTTTGCATCTGATCTGATGGGCAACGCAGCCTCAATCGCGAACCTCTATTGAGATAAATCATGCCAGCTCGATTAGGAATACCAGGAATGCTGCACAAGCGAACCTCTGATGGTAAATCCTTCGGAAGTGATTCATTTTCAGCTTCTTGTAGTAGTTTCTTGATAGCGGAATACAACGCATACCCATGATCCGCAGGTAACGTTTTACCCCGTAGTGCAAATTGAATCTCCAAAAAATTCATGGTTCTACTCCTCTAAAATATTGCTCACTCATCCCCTCCACTTCCTCTCGCACCATCTCCACTAATTCCGGTGGTTCCTTAACCACAGCCCCCTTCCCATATCCCAAAATCCAACGCTTCAACTCATTGAGTCCTCCTACCACCAGATGCAAAGTCAGCGAACCATCGGGATGTTCTTGGATTTCTTGAGTGGGATGCCAACGGCGCTCTCGGACATAGGGAGCGGTTGAGGCATCAAACCAAATCGTTACCGGGACTGGCTTGCCTCCGACTTCACTTTGAAAAATTTTGCTTAAATGCTCTTTGGCATTAAAGTTAGGGTCTGGGACAAACTTCTCTTTGAGTACCTGTAACTCTCGAATGCGGTCTACCCGGAACCAGCGAATGGCTTGGCGCTTATGACAAAAGCCGATGACATAGGCGTTAGTCCCTCTATAGATATGGAGAAGATAGGGGTCTAGTACTCGTTCTGACTCTGCATTCCGACTGGCTGTGAAATATCGCATCCACACCTGCCGAAAGTTACGACACGCTTCTACCAAACGTTGCCAAATTACTGGATCAGGATAAGTCTCTGCTCCAGCCCTAAAAACTACTCGTTCGTCAGCGATTTGTTGCAAGTCAACCCAAGTCTGTTCTGGCAGTCGTTCGCTCAATCGCTCAACAGCAGAGCGTAACTCGTCGGCATAGGTAAAACCCGCGTAAGCTTCTAGCATCTTAGCCCCCAAGGTCAGAGCAAATAGCTCTCCTTGGGAAAGGGAAATACTCGGCAATCGCCATTCCGGATCAGTGTAATAATGACCCTGTTTAGTGCTGTATTCTAGTGGAGCATTAAAGCGATCGCGCAAAAATGCCAAGTCGCTTCTAATCGTGCGTTCGCTAACTTCTGTCGCTTCAGCCAGACTAACAACCGTTTGCCGTTGTCCGGAGCGTAATAAGGCGTCGATTTGTAGTAATCGTTCTAAATGGCGAGACACAAGATAAGGAATGCAATCAGTAAACTAGGCATATCCTAAAAAGGCTACCCGGCAAAAACGCTTCCGCCTTCCGCGAAATTACTGATTTCACCTTAAAAGAATCTAAAAACAATGTTGACAGTAACAGCTTGCCTGACGAGTGTGCTAGCTGAGTGGTTTGAGAATGCGATCGCTCCGTTAAGTCTCTGACACTCGTGAATGAGCCTTTGACACTCGTCGTTGAGTCTTTGATACTCGTGAATGAGTCTTTGATACTCGTGAATGAGTCTTTGATACTCGTGAATGAGTCTCTGATACTCGTGAATGAGTCTTTGATACTCGTGAATGAGTCTTTGATACTCGTGAATGAGTCTTTGATACT
>JAIUYC010000780.1 GCA_020216575.1 Coleofasciculus sp. S288
AACCCCGTAAGGTGGCAAACAGTGCGAACAGCACGGGCATTTGCAACAAGACAGGGAGACACCCAGCTAATGGATTGCCAAACTCTTTGAAGAGCTTAGACATCTCCTCTTGCTGTTTAGCCGGATCGTCTTTATAGAGTCTTTGAATCTCTTCTTGCCGCTGTTTCATCAGCGGTTGGGTGATTCGCGTGCGCCTCATATTGCGAATCGAGCCAGCGTTTAGGGGAAAGAGGGCGAAGCGAATCACAAGGGTCAGCGCCACGATGGCCAGACCATAGCTCGGCACAATCCCGTAAAAGAAATCCAGGATTGGCAGCATGACGTTGTTGGAGAGAAACCCAATACCAAAATCCATTCGTGTAAAGTCAATCTAGGCGCTGTAAAGTTTTCTGAATCTAATCTATCGAATATTTGTCCAAATGCGAGGCGGGTTATCCGGCATAAGCTAGCCAGATGTCCCGCTCTTTCTTCATTTAGTGTGCCGTGTTGGTGACAGCAATATCGATGACCGTTGCCTATGCTTTGATTGCATCGAGAGGTTTGCCTGTTTTTTCTGCTACTCTTTCGGCAATGTAGTCATAGATTTCGCGGAACCGGGGAAGGGAGCGCAGTTCTAAACGGCTGCCATCTTTGAGGGTAACGACAATGTCTCCCCACAAGCCAATACCACGGGGGATTTTAACAATTCTGGAAATTTCTGAATAAATGATGTCTGTGCGATCGCGCCCTTGCCACCCTCCTGTTACGGATATCCGGCGATTCGTAATTCGATAGCGCAGCCACAGCGATCGAACGATAGCACCAACTGTCAAGGGCAAGCAAATGATTGTAAACCCCAACAAAAGATTGATAATCAGATCGCCGATGTGGGGACCTCCCTCGTAGATTGCTTCCTCTTTAATGCCCATTGAGTACCTCTGCTTCTACCAACAACTGCTCTAATTCTCGCAGAAATTGTCCATATTCGCACTCTTGGGCTTCTGGTCGTACTACCACTACCAGTTGCCAGCCCGGTAATAATCGCGGTAACAACTGGCGTAAAGCGGCTCTGATCTGTCGCTTAATTCGATTGCGAACCACTGCCTTTTTGCTAACTTTTTGGCTGATCGAGATACCGATGCGAGTTGGAGGCTTGCGTTCATTTCTTGGTTGCGACTTATCCCGATTTCGGGTATCTACAGCCAAGGATGGAACCCGCAGCCCGCGCAACGTCAAATAACGCCCCGAACGACGAATTCCCTTTTGATAAATCGTCTGAAAATCTCGCCAGTGTTTGAGCCGATGAAATTGAGGCAGAGCCACATTCAACTCCCCTAGGAGAGGACAACCGACAGATACAAGAGCCGTTGGCCAAAACGCCTCGACGCGCAGTAACTAAACAGCGAGGCGATAACGCCCTTTTTTCCGACGCGCCTTAATGACGTTTTGACCAGTTTTACTGCGCATCCGTGCGCGAAAACCCGATGTTCTTTTTCGTTTGCGACTAGTGCCGCCTAGAGTTCGTTGAGTCATGAGCCGTTATTTCAAAAAAAGCAATTTGACCCTTTGTTAAAGAGCCACAATCTATTAGAGTAGCATCTTCATGGGGGAGAGTGCCTCACTAATAGTGAGAATGAGTTCTCAACGCTAATTAATACTCAAAATCCATGTACCCAGGTAACGAGGCAGAGGAATATCACCGGGTGTGAGCATGCGAGCTTCAAAATAGTAAGTCCCACCAAACGGCGGATTCTTCACATTAGACAAAACGATTTCAACCTTACTCCCAGCAGGAACTGGTTCCTCCATATAAATTTGAATGAGATGATTCTCCTTATCCCATTCCACTTCCGAGAGCGGCAGTGATTGGCCTTTGACACGAACCTCAATGGCGTCAGTGTCAAATTTACCATCGTAATAATCTGGATAAGAGATTGTAAACTGGGCTGCCCCTAATTCCATTTTATTACCGGGAACCCTCAGCCGATACCGATCCCAGCCGGAGGCGCGACCTCCAAAATCTAAATGATAGCTGAGCTGATCTGCGCGGCGAACACCGCTAAAGATGGTCAATCCAGGGTTAGACTGAGCCAAGCTCATGGCTGAAAACCCCGTGAGTACACAACTGGTAACTGCTAGTGAACTGAACAGGCGTCGCATTGATGATTTGGCGGAGAACATAGCCTTACTCCTCTTACCGTAGAGTTTTGACATTTCTAAAATTTACTGTTCCTGACTTTATCAGAGTTGAACCCTAGGGAATTCGTTCGCTGGTGGAGACGTTAAAGATGGGGAGAAAGTGCCGCAAAGTCGGAATTTTTCTCTTAGCAGGGCTTCCATCTTGGCTTTGAGGTGAACGCTCACCCAAGAAACAGTAAAGCATCTGGGGAAGGAATAAAGTTGTAACTCGGAACTGAGATACACTTGTTAAAGCTTTATTAAAGTTTGTAGACAAAGTTGTTGATGCGTTAAAATTACCACGGGTTGAAAATTTATGCTATACCTGTAAGCCGTATTAAAAATAGGTGGTAGAGGAGATAAGTTTTCATCAGAATCAATCTGCTCTCTTCGTTCGCCGAATAGAGGGTGTACGCCGCCACAGTCGGTATCACGGCAATCAATCTGATCTATCTGGACTGAATAAGCTAAGGCGTATTTAAGAAAGCAAATGGGTAATTTGTCGAATTATCGTAAGGCAGGCATGTAAGCCTTGCCTGGGGTATGCAAATCTGTTGTGAGCGATCGCTTACTAGGATTACTAATCACCACTCGATCAGGACATCATGCTCAAAGCAATCCTCTTCGACTTAGATGGCACCCTGGTGAACACTGACTCCCTGCACTACGAAACGTGGCGGGAGATTCTGCGAGACTATGGAGTGGAAATCGATCGCGCCTTATACGACTCCCGCATTAGCGGGCGCCTAAACCCTCTGATTATCCAGGATTTGTTACCGCAACTATCAGTCTTAGAAGGACAGCAACTGGCAGATGATAAGGAGGCGCGTTTTCGGGACACTGCTTTGAGCCTGAAACCGCTTGAGGGATTGCTGGACTTGCTGGCATGGATTGATACTCAGGGATTGAAAAAAGCCGTTGTGACCAATGCACCTCGTGAGAATGTCAATTTTATGCTAGAGGTGCTGAAGTTAGCGGATGCGTTTGATCGGGTTGTCTTAGCAGAGGAGGCAACGGCAGGCAAACCCAATCCCGCCGTCTACCAGCTTGTCCTTGGGCAGTTGGGCATTTCTGCACAAGAAGCGATCGCGTTTGAAGATTCTCCTTCCGGCATTCAATCGGCTGTAGGTGCTGGCATTTACACGATTGGCGTCGCGTCTACTCATGACCCCAGGGTGCTTTTCGAGGTTGGGGCAGCTATAGTCATTCCTAATTTTACCGACAAGACGTTGTGGCAACTCTTAGAGCCTCAGTTTGCAGGGTGGGTTGAGCGATAGCGAGCCGATAAAAATCAGACTTTGGCGATGTTTATTAAGTCAGGACTTACGCAAATTTACCTTTAAACCACCATCTGTAGGGGCGAGGCATGCCTCGCCCCTACTCTGTGTAGCATCTGTGCGTAAGTC
>JAIUYC010000781.1 GCA_020216575.1 Coleofasciculus sp. S288
CCCACTAGGGGGTGCAAATGCTAAGGTGGTCATGCACTCTCTTTCCTCACACTTTTTCGCTACGGAAACACTCACCTGGATATTTTGACATTCTCTCGCTGTTTGAGGATAGGGGTATGGGGAAGATGTTATATCAAATAGAAAAAAGAATGCAACAAATTGAAGATCCCCCTAAATCCCCCTTAAAAAGGGGGACTTAAGGCCAAGCTTTGTTCCCCCCTTAAAAAGGGGGGCTAGGGGGGATCAAGTATCTGTAGCAAACATTAAGGTAATTGATATTAGACCCGATGCAAAATCTTTCTTAGTTTTTGTGTTCTACCACTGCTGAATAGAGCGATCGCTAACGTCAAGACCATATAGGGTACTGCACAGATCATTCCCAACGATGCACGCCATCTCGTCCAAGAGAATATCGCTCGTGAGGTCGGATATACCCTCCAAAATCGATTCACTGAACACACCATTTCGTCCCCCAGTGCCATTACTTCATGCCACCACCCTGAAGGAATATAAAGCGTTTCACCTTGATTGAGTATCACTTTGTATTGATGCTGAAGTGCCTCTTTGAACTTGGGAAATGATGCAAGGTCTGGGTTTTCCAGGGATACTTGGCTAAACCAAGAACGCATCTTTAAGCCGTGACGTAAATGAAGATAGACTGGAAATGGATAGAGATTGTAGGTCTGAGAGGGTGGAAAAAGTACCACTTTTTTGGCACCATGCAACTGCATCAATGTGCCGTCTACTGAGTCATAATGTAAACCCGACCTATGACCTCCCGGACCCATATACATGTTGAAGTGGGTAGCCGATTGAGTTAAACCCAGTTTTTCTCCAACACTGTTTAAAGAGGGCGTATCAGCTAACGGGGTGTTTTTGAGCGAGCATTTTCCCATGTAAATGTCACTTTCATGAGCCTTGCGGTTCCGTAACATCTCTGCATAGTCCTTAAACGACATGGTTTGCAGAGCAACTCCACTGCCTATGGTTGTCCATTGGCGTTTGTCCTGGTTGTACCGTTGACGCCCGTAATTCCGGAAAACAAACTCGCGATCGCCTAATTTTTCACATAGATAGTCTAGCGTCCATTCTCGCTCATTCTCCAGTAAGCCTGTAATGACAACGGGTGTTCCGGTTTTCTGATAGCATTCCGCAAATTTTTCTGGTGTTAACGATAATATATCCACCCGTGATATGGAATCAACCATGCTGTTTAAGCCCAAATTGACACGACTTCCCAAATTTTGACATCCAGTTGGAGATATCTCAAAAATCTGCTTTAATCGACCTTTAGTAAAATTTCATTAACTGGTGTGAGGCTTCATGGCAAATTACTTGCTGCCCATTGTGGCTGCTTTTGCTGAGCGTGCAAAGGAAATTTTTGTTAAAAAAACACGTCGAACGTTGGAAGTTCAGGAGCGGTTCTTACATAAGGTATTGCAGACTCATCAAGATACGGAATTGGGTCGAAACTATGGATTGAGAGATATCAAAACCCTCGACCAATTCCGAGAACAAATTCCGGTTCTACCTTACAGCAACTATGAACCCTATGTCGAGCGGATTGCTCGAGGTGAAAAAAATATTTTAACCCCCGATCCGGTTGTCTACTTCAATACGACCAGTGGCTCAACGGGAAAACAGAAATTAATCCCAGTGACTCAGCGATTTCAGAACTCGTTGGGATGGGCGAATGTGACTAGCATTGGCTTTTTAACGGAGGCGTTGCGATCGCGTGGGCTACAATTTGGCAAACTCCTGGTGACCAACACAGCACAGCTAACGGGACGAACCCATGGCGGCATTAATTATGGTCCAGGAGGCACAGGAGTTCTGCGCATGGGCAAGTTCTTTTACGAACAACTCTTTGCCCATCCCTACGAAACCCTACAGGCATCCGATAGCCTGACACGTCACTATCTTTGCTTTTTATTTGCCCTGCGTGACTCCTCAATGCGCGGAATAGCTGCTAACTTTCCCATGCTAATTCTACGAATCGGCAACTATTTGGAGCGCTACGCTGAAGACCTAATCCAAGACATAGAAACAGGAGAGTTCGCGAATTGGCTAAAACTAGAACCAGAGATTCGATCCAAATTAGAGCGGCAATGGAAACCATCACCAGCCCGCGCTGCCCAACTGCGTGAAATCTTAAACTCAGAAGGACGGCTTACCCCCAAACTAGCCTGGCCGGATCTATCTTATATCGCCACCGCACGGGGGGGAACTTCAGATTTTTACTTTGAGCGATTCCCCGATTACTTTGGTGACACCCCTGGATTTGGTGCCGTTTTTGCCTCAGCTGAAGGCACTTTTAGCATATACCCCGACCTCAATACCGATGGCAGTGTTTTGGCGGTTGAGACTGGCTTTTTTGAGTTTATTCCCCAAGACCAATGGGATGCAGAACATCCCAAAACATTACTCGCGAATGAGGTCAAAACGGGAGAGTATTACCGCATCTTGATGACTAACTATAGCGGTTTTTACCGTTACGATATCGGTGATGTGGTGGAGGTTCTAGGATTTTACGAAACAGCCCCGCTAATTGTATTTCGTCACCGTCGAGGCGGGATACTTTCATCTACAACGGAGAAGACAACTGAATTTCACGCAACTCAGGTGATGCAAGCCCTACAACAAGAATTTGGCTTACCCTTGGAGGATTTTTGTATTACCTTGTCTGAGAAGGAGTTTCCTGCTCATTATCTGGTGAACATTGAACTCGCTCCTCATCATACACTCAACAATTCCCAAGCCTTCCTGCATCGCTTTGACGAGAAGCTCAAAGAAATCAATATCTACTATGAAGCCAAACGCCGGGATCAAGTGCCTTCTCCCCGACTGCGTATTCTTGCTCCTGGAAGCTTTGCCATTGTACGCCAACGCCAGCTAAACAAGGGAATTCCTGATTCCCAGTTAAAGTTTCCTCACATTAGCGAAGATCGGAATTTTCTGGCTGGACTGACGGTGGAACAGGAGATTAGATTTCCGGAGGATCGAGATTAAGGAAGAATTTTGGATTTTAGATTTTGGATTTTGGATTTGTTTTTGCGGTTCATTTTCTGCTCGGGAGTAGCGAGTTGCACAAACCTACTAGATATATAGCGATTTTCGATTGACAGGGGTATAGCTGTATTCAGGAGTCGTAGGGGCGGGTTTTACCGAGATATCTGCTTCCCACGGCTCAATCCAATAAACCCGCCCGTACTCCAATCATTTGAGAACCGCTATAGTGGCAACTTGTGTCAGTAGTAATGCGTCGTAAGGGTTTGTTAATCGTTGCCCTCCAAGAGCGATCGCGCATCCCACTTTTACAAAAATATCATTTCTTGTGGTGTAGGCGTCTCGCCTACACCACAAGGGTTTATTTGCTAGCAGTGGGATGCTCCCAAAACCAATCGCCATTTGGAGCGTACTGAATAAATTTGGTTGAATCGACACTAATCCATTGTTGCTAACTGGTGTGAGCATAGATGGCAAATTACTTACTACCACTTTTGACTGCTTTTACTGGGCGAGTCAAGGCAAATTTTATCCGAAAAACCTATCATACGGCT
>JAIUYC010000782.1 GCA_020216575.1 Coleofasciculus sp. S288
CACTGAGGGACTGGGAGAACCGGTGCAGTGAATTTGCCAGATTGCGCATTGCGAGAATTAGAAATAGTTGAACAGAGGAAATTGGTGTATCAATCCTTACCTATAGATAAAGACTCGCCAATTTACATTGATTTTCAATCTTAACTGAGAGTCTAACCGCTTGTGGACAAAGAGAACGGCTCTCCTGTACTTGGGGTGGAAAACCCAGTTTTTAGGGCATAGGGCATAGGGCATAGGACATAGGAAATGCCTTATCCAGTAAGCATTTCCGCAAATTGATAAATTTTAGTTATCAGCCAGCCCATGTACGGGAGAGCCAAACTTTTGACCCGTTTCATACCTCAAAGCCCGCTAAAGGCGAGGAGCAAAAAGCAGGCGAACCGACAGGTACGGGGCTGGGGCTGTATACCTGCTTAGAAATTTTAAAACCGTATGTGGAGAGATTCTAGTAACCAGCGAAGTGGGGAAAGGAAGCACGTTTACAGTCGTTTTGCCTAAAAACCTGTAAAGAGAAGCGACTCGCCGATTGATTTACAATGATTTTTGATCGTAACTGAGAGTCCGATCGCTGTAGGAGAACCAGACACCTTGCATCACCCAACCATCCGATTGTTGATTGCCGCTAGTGGCACGGGAGGACACTTATTTCCGGCGATCGCTCTCGCCCAACAGTTACCCGATTATAAAATTGAGTGGTTGGGTGTCCCCGACCGACTCGACCGAGAGCTTGTGCCAGCCGAGTATCCCCTCAACACCATTTCTGTAGAAGGCTTTCAACAACGCTTCGGTCTAGGTACACTACGAGTCTTGGGACGCCTCGCGAGTTCCGTCCATCAGGTACGGCAACTGCTCAAAACCGAAAAATTCGACGGCGTTTTCACCACGGGCGGTTATATTGCAGGACCTGCGATTATTGCCGCACGGTGGCAGGGGTTACCTGTTATCCTGCATGAATCCAACGCCCTTCCGGGTAAGGTAACTCGCTTTTTCAGCCCATTGTGTACGGCGGTTGCCATCGGATTTGAGTCAACATCCAAATACCTGCCGAGAGCGAGAACGGTTTGTGTTGGGACTCCCGTGCGCTCTAGTTTTCGGGACGTTCAGATGCTCGAACTGCCGATTCCCGAAAATGTTCCTTTGATTGTCGTGGTTGGCGGTTCCCAAGGGGCGCTTGCCGTCAATCAACTCGTGCGTCAATCTGCTCCAGCCTGGTTGGATGCGGGAGTCTGGATTGTCCATTTGACGGGAGAGAAAGACCCAGACGCCGCCAGCCTTCAGCACCCTCAATACATCCAAATGCCATTTTATGACAACATGGCAGGACTACTGCAACGAGCTAATCTAGCAATCAGTCGCGCTGGTGCGGGGACGTTAACCGAACTTGCCGTAACCAAGACACCCGCTATTTTAATTCCTTATCCGTTCGCCGCTGAAGACCATCAAGCGTTCAACGCCGCCAGCTTTGCCGAGACGGGTGCAGCAGTCGTGTTTCGCCAAGAGGAACTAACTCCCCAACAGCTAGAAGGTGAAGTATTGAACTTGCTCGAGTCCCCTCAAACCCTAGAACAAATGGCTCAAAAAGCGGCTGCCCTTGCCGTGCCAGACAGTGCGGAACAATTGGCGGCTCTGGTGCGTCAGGTAGTCGAACAGAAGAAAGGCGCTTCTAGGCAATGAAACTCCAACTTGTCACAGCCGTCGCCGTGTTGACCGCAGTCGGTTTTGCCGCTCCAGTTAAAGCGCAAGACACTCAACCTGATGAATCTGTTATGCCTGTTGGGCAAACACAGGTGAGTAGCGATCGCATTTTAGAAGCTTGCGCTCAAGACCGAGCTGCTAGTTTACCCATCCCCTTCTCCGATATTTCGCCAGACGATTGGGCTTTCCAAGCCGTGATGAGTATGAATTATTGCGGAGCTTACAGAGGCTCAATTCCGCCGGAGAAGGTCAAGTCCCTTTTGCAGCAACAGGACTCTCAACCAAGCCACATTCAGCCTCCAACTGAATGGGAGTGGTGGCGCTTCTAAGTAGAGCAACATGCTAAGAGATCATTTAAATTCATTACTGTCTTACTCATGCGATCGCAACTTTCCGCCTCACACCTAAAACCTGCCACCTTAACAGGAGTAGCCGAGAGTCTCACCTCGGTTGTTAATTGTTGCAAGGTTTAATTAAGGTTATGTTTTTTAACTAATTGCATGGAAAATCTAGTTTCGTAAAGCTCTAATTCTGTTTCGTTAACAGATAAATATACTTAAGGTATAGATGACCTCTAATGAACCTTACAGGGGGGCATTATGAACCTGAAAAATTTTGACCCTATAAGATATCCCCGGAAGTTGACTGTGCGAGATCACCTCCAAGCAATTGCACGATATACTAACGAAGTTGCAGGGCTTGTTGGCAACCAATCAGAGCCTGTCAATCCGAATATTCATAATCAGCGGGTTGACACCTGGAAGACAAACGTAAAATTTCCAGGAAACCTAGATGGTCAGAGTATTGGACGCGATCATCAACCAAAAGATCATCCGTGGACAAATGATTACCTGAATAATCCAAGCAGCAAACCCTTTGAAGCACAATCTTGGGATAGTACTCAGACTAGGGGGTATCGCAAGCTTGATCTTAAGGATTTATATGAGACTGACCTTTCCCAGCAAAAAACAGGTATCCAGGGACATTTAGCAGAAATTAGACAGCATACCCAAGCGGCACTAAACCTGCTCGGGAATTCACCACCTGCACCACCTCCTGACCTTCCTCAAGACAACCAACCTAAACTACCTATAGGTAATTTTCCACTGCCTAAATCAGAGCCTGAAAAGTCTGAGCCTGGGAACCCAATTTTTTGGATTGCCGCTGTACTTTTTATCGTTGTTCTTCTTGGATACTGTAGTGAACAAGATAACCAGCAAGAGTCACAACCCCAAGAACGGGGATTACTCAGAGATATACCTGTCCTCGTAGAGTTTGTTGGGGTAAATAGAACAGAGCTTTTAATCCCAACGTGCTGAAGGTCAGCAAAGCAAAATTTCTCAAGGTTGTGAGGCGATTGAGTCTGGAGCTAGCCAGGATGTAAGACCGATGTTCTTGAAGTGAGATGGGTGGGTGATTGGATGAGGATTGCAACCAGGTGATCGCATTTAATTTTAATTTTGTCCATCTACTGACTTACTCATTGGTGGATCACAACTGTCGTGCCTACAGATGCCCAGTTATATAACCGACGAGCATCTTGTACCCGCAAGTTAATGCAGCCATGACTGACAGGTGTGCCAAATTGATTGTGCCAGAACGCTCCATGCAAGGCATAGCCTCCAGAATAGTACATGGCGTAAGGAACGTTCGGGATGTTGTAACCCGGTCCGCGCATCCGGGTTGAGCGGTACTTGGATTGAATCCGAAAGGAACCGGCCAGAGTAGGTGTTCTGCGCCTGCCCGTCGAAACCGTGAAAACATAGTAAGCCGTTCTACCAAGACAACATAGAAGCTGAGAGCCACCGCGCTTCCAGCGGGTGGATGAAAGCGACAGGGAAGATTTATCCTCCCGTTTCCTAA
>JAIUYC010000783.1 GCA_020216575.1 Coleofasciculus sp. S288
AGGAGCCATCAGCAAGCAGAAATTAGAGACTATGCTGGAAACTCTCGTGTCACCTGCCTCGTAACAAAACCTTCACTTGTCACTGAAATAGGTGGTAGGTTTTAGGTTTCACGTTTCAGGTTTTCCTAAAACCTAGCAAAGTCTGAAGCCCTTCAATTTATTTACCTACCACCTACCACCTCTCAATCGTTGGTTGTTGGTTGTCGATCGCTTATCCCAAAACAACAAACAACCAATAACAAACAACAAACGACAAAATAATGAAGTTTGCTAAGCGTTTACAATCCCTGCAAGCCAACGTGTTTGCGGATATGGATCAGGCGAAGGCCAAAGCCAAAGCGTCTGGAAAAGAAATTATTGACCTATCGTTGGGTTCCTCTGACTTAGCTGCATCACCGCATGTAATTGCGGCAATCGAAGCGTCTATGCACGACCCCAGCACTCACGGTTACTTGCTGTTTCACGGCACTCAAGCCTTTCGTCAGGCAGCGGCTAGCTGGTACACCAAGAGATATGGTATCCCCGTTGACCCAGAAACTGAGGTACTATCCCTGATTGGCTGTCAGGAAGGCACAGCCCATTTACCCCTAGCGGTACTCAATCCGGGGGACTTTGCCCTTCTACAAGACCCAGGCTATCCTTCTCATGCAGGTGGGGTTTATTTGGCAGGGGGTCAGGTCTACCCCATGCCACTGCTAGCAGAGAACGAGTTTTTGCCCGTGTTTGAGGATATTCCATCGCTGGTGCTCTCCCAAGCGCGAATGATGGTGTTGAGCTATCCTCATAACCCTACCACCGCGATCGCTCCCTTATCGTTTTTCCAAAAAGCCGTTGCGTTTTGCCGCCAGCATGACTTGGTCTTAGTTCACGATTTGCCCTACGCGGATTTGGTGTTTTCGGAAGAGGAGGGAGAAGAAACCCCTGTCTTGAAAATAGACGCAAAGACGCGGGGACAGGGGGATACGGAGACAGAGAGATTTTCATCCTTCGTTGTGAATGCAAATTCATGGATGCCTAACTTGAAAATAGCAGAGGGAGCAGAGGGAGCAGAGGGAGCAGGGGAGGCAGGGGGAGAGGAATTTTCATCCTTGCTTTGTGCGCGTCAGCGCATGGCGTCTAATCCAAAATCCGAAGTCCAAAATCCAAAATCGCTTGCGCCCTCGATTTTACAAGCTGACCCGGATAAAACCGTCTCCATCGAATTCTTTACCTTTTCTAAGTCTTACAACATGGGCGGCTTTCGTATTGGGTACGCCGTCGGCAATGCTCAGCTCATTCGGGCGCTGCGCCAGGTGAAAGCAGTGATTGATTTTAACCAGTACCGAGGAATTTTAAACGGTGCGATCGCAGCTTTAAACAGTCCGCAAGAGGGTGTCAAAGCGACAGTTGCCACGTTCCAAAAGCGCCGAGATGCTTTTGTCCAAGCGTTATACCGCATTGGCTGGCAAGTTCCTATCCCAAAAGCCACAATGTACGTTTGGGCAAAATTACCCCAACCTTGGGAATCGGACTCCGTCCAATTCTGCACTCAGTTGGTTGAAGAAACTGGAGTAGCGGCTTCCCCCGGAGCTGGTTTTGGTAAAGCAGGTGAAGGCTATGTTCGGTTTGCCTTAGTCCACGAACCAGCCATTTTAGAAACAGCAGTGGAGCGAATTGCGGGATTTTTGCGGTAGCGGAACCTAAGTGGTATCACATTCGGCAGACGGGCAACATGCCCATCCCCCAAGAGCTTTAGAAATTTACAAGAGCATAGTTGATACTGGGGATATCGAATCCCCAGCATCAACTTGAAGGATCCATGTATCCCGCCACTCGCATCATCGGCGGTACTCACTGCCTTCGATATATCCGCCTTAACTATAGTGGGGGACTTACAGCCCCTCAAACTCCCCGCAAGTTAAATGCCTGTTAGCTTTAGAAGGTTGAGGGCAGAGGGCAGGAGAAATTCCCCTTCTTGCTCAAAGTCTGGCCTGCTTTTTTTTATAACTATAGATAAAACTCTATGGAAATAATTTGAAGTATTAGCTTGATTTAAGGAAATATTTAGGTTTATATTACTATCAAAGGCAATTCGGGCTTTTTTGGCTCAAACATTATCCGGAATAATGATGAATTTTCCTCAGAACATTCAGTATAACCTACCCTAATGTTCCTGGAAGTTCATCTAATCCAAATTTAAAAATTTCTCGCTCTTATCCAATAAATAAGTCATTACTATGATTGCAGAGTTTGCCTATCGATAGGCACTTCAAAGCAATGAAAGGAGGTTTTGCGAAAAAATTTCGAGGATTTTAACACAGCTCGTTTCTTCAAGGTTGGCGCATATCTATTTAATTGACTGTGAATAAAGGGCTGTAAGAGTAAGCCAACGAAATTCGTTAATGATCAGCCCAGGTTTAAAGAGTTTCCAGGGGAAGATTAACTCAAAAGTTCCTTTAACGATAAAGGTAGGAAGCTAGTAGCGACCTGCACTTCTGTAGCTCGATAGTTGTCACTTGTTCCCTTCGCTATGCAAATCACAAATCAAATCCATTTCAGAAACCTACGCGGTGACCTCTTTGGGGGTCTCACTGCCGCGGTTATCGCCCTACCGATGGCTCTGGCTTTTGGTGTAGCCTCCGGTGCTGGGGCGGCGGCTGGTCTTTGGGGAGCAGTATTAGTCGGCTTTTTTGCTGCACTCTTCGGCGGTACTCCGACCCTAATTTCCGAGCCAACTGGACCGATGACCGTGGTGATGACGGCGGTGATTGCTAACCTAACGGCAGCTAACCCCGAAAATGGGCTGGCGATGGCATTTACCGTCGTCATGATGGCTGGGATATTCCAAATCATTTTTGGTGTATTGCGGCTGGGTAAATACATTACCCTGATGCCTTACACGGTGATTTCAGGCTTCATGTCCGGGATTGGCATCATCCTGATTATCCTGCAACTCGCACCGTTTCTCGGACAGGCTGCTCCCAAGGGTGGTGTAATCGGTACTGTCCAAAACCTGCCTCAGATTTTGGCAAATATCAATCCTGCCGAAGCCACTCTCGGTGCCCTGACATTGGCAATTCTCTTCTTGATGCCATCCAAATTCAAGCGCATCGTTCCCCCACAGTTGGTGGCTCTCGTGGTAGGAACAGTCATTTCGCTGGTCGTCTTCCAAGGTGTCGATATTCGACGGATTGGTGAAATTCCCATGGGTTTACCTGCCTTGCAGATGCCCACGTTTAGTGCGAGTCAGTTCCAGACGATGCTCATCGATGCTTTGGTTCTGGGTATGCTGGGCTGTATTGATGCTCTGCTCACGGCGGTGATTGCCGATAGCATCACTCGTACTCAACACGACTCCGACAAAGAATTGATTGGTCAAGGTATCGGGAACTTGATGTCTGGATTGTTCGGTGGCATCGCAGGTGCTGGCGCAACGATGGGAACGGTGGTGAATATCCAAACTGGCGGTCGCACAGCACTGTCTGGCTTAACTCGTGCCATCGTTTTGCTAGTTGTGATTTTGGGTGCTGCTAATCTGACCGAAGTGATTCCGATGGCAGTTCTGGCAGGTATC
>JAIUYC010000784.1 GCA_020216575.1 Coleofasciculus sp. S288
TAAGGTTTGATTGAGTTGTTCCTGTTGCTCTTGCTGAGCTGAAATTTGGCGTTGTAACTGTTTCAGTTTAGCTTGACCAGACGTTAAGCTGGATTGAACTTGCTGCTGCTGTACCTTTATGAGTAATAGAGCTTGATTGAGTTCGCTTCGACGTTGCTCAAGAACTTTAATTTGCGTTTGTAAGTCGTAAGCTTCTCCTCCTAAGTGCTGTTTCCGACGTTCTAACGCAGCTAACTCTTGATTGATTTTCTCTTGCTGATTCTGCTGGTCTGAAACTTGGTTTTTTAGCTGATCGAATTCAGCTTGTAAGCGATTATAGCGAATTTCTGTTTGCTGGATTTGGGCAATTTTGGCGGCAAGGGATTGACTGAGGTCGGTTTGTTGTTTTTCAAACTGTATAATTTGATTTTGAATAGTGTAGAACTCTGTCTCTTGTTGCTGCTTTAGCTTTTGACAATCGCTGAGTTCCCGATACAGCTCGTTCCGTTGGTGGTGTAGTTCTGAAACGCGGCCGAGTAGCTGGCTGCGTTCGGCTTGCAAGGCGTTGATGCTGGCTTCTACGTCCTGTCTGGTTGTCGTTGCTGCTGATAGGGATTGGTACAGTTGAATTTCCTCCTCCTCCAGTGCGTCGATTTGGTTTTGGAGGGAATTTCTCAACAGCTTTTCCTGTTTGATGCGTCGGTTATCTGCGATCGCAGATCCTGCACAAGCCGCAGGAACCGTAATTACACCCGTCAGCAGTGCTTTTTGAAAGTCTTGATTTGCCAGCAACCCCAATATGGAGCTGACACCGAAGGCAACTGAACAGAGAAGAATCCGATTGGCAAGCTGGGTTGGTGGCATATTGCTGGTTGTGAGCCAAGCGACAAGTTGCAGAGGCAATGAATCGCAGGAGCAGTGGCTCCGTAGGAGCTAGCAAGGCGTAATAGTTATGCAGGTCTAATCTATCAGCATTCTAGTTATTTATTGGATGCATTCGCCTCTAAAGGGGCGAGAGATTAGAGAGTCAGGGGTCAGGAGAGGTATATTTTGATTGTTTCGTTGTGAGCAACAGCTCATGGTGTCTAACCCTTAGTTCCTAGGAGCGCTAAATCCGCTTTCAGGAAGTCAATAAACTGCCGTGCGGTGCGTCCAGAACGTCCATTGTGACGGGTTGCCCACTGTAGGGCACGATATTCTACTTCGTCTTGAGTGAGGGGAATTCCGGACTGTACGGCTAAGTGTTGGACAATCTCGATATAGGTGTCTTGATTGGCTGGCTCGAAGGTGAGGGTTAGACCGAAGCGATCGCTAAACGATAATTTCTCCTGAACCGTATCCCAAGCATGGACTTCATCCCCCTCACTAGGACGGGGGCGATCGCCAAAAAACTCCCGAACCAGGTGTCGGCGGTTGGATGTTGCATACACTACCACATTTTGCGATCGGGCGGTTACACCCCCTTCCAGCACGACTTTCAAGGCTTTGAACGCATCGTCATCCTCCTCAAACGAGAGGTCATCGACGAAGATGATAAACTTCTGAGGAACAGCCCGGAGTTGTTCCACAATTACAGGCAAATCTTTAAGGTCAGATTTGGCAACTTCAATCAGCCGCAGACCGCAATTAGTAAATCTTTGTAACAATCCCTTGACTAACGAAGATTTTCCAGAACCGCGACTGCCGTAGAGCAATACATGCAGGGCCGGATATCCAGCGAGTAAAAAATCTGTATTCTTCACTAGGGCGTCTTTTTGGGACTCATAACCCGCCAGTTCTGTTAGCTGGATGGGATCGGGGTGAGCAACGCCGATGAGTTGCCCCGCTTGCCAGCGCAGGGCGCGATATTGGGCAAAGAGTCCCGTGCCAAATTGTCGGTAGTAAGCGGCTAAATCCTCTACCACCTCCGCCCAGTTGTCCAGTTGTTCCAGCTTCTCTCGCAACCGTTGCTCCTGTGCTGAATAACGCTGCCTATCTCGTTCCTGATGCCAAGGAACTGGTAAAACAGGCAGTTTGGATGCCAGTTGCACCCACTTACTGAGTTGCTCACTGCTACATTGGTAAAGACTCTGCAACGCTTGCAAATCCTGCTGTGCCGCAGCGATTAGGGCAGGAGGCAAATCCTCCAGAGCGTTCAACTGAGCTTGTCGAGTAAACGGATTATCATCTCGCAGGATGTTCGCCAGCAGGTAGTCTTGCCAACTTTGAGCAGTCGCCGCCATGGCTTTAAACCAGTTGCCGTAGGCTTGGAGGCAATTGAGTCCATCCACATCACTGTGAGAGAAGGTTTGCAGAAGCGTAATAAAGGCTTGACCCACTGAGTCATCAAGAACGGATTGATAGAGTAACAGAGATGCCGCTTGGCGTTGAAGCAATTGAATTGAGGCTGTAGCTGGGGTAACCATGAAAGAGCGATCGCTAATCCTACGTTTTCGTCATTGGCTGCAAACCATGACTTATGAATAATGACAAAAAACAAGAGACTGGAGGCAAAAGGATTGTATCTTCCTCTTCCAGTCTCTTCAAAAACCTTAATTCAGGGCTTGTAAGTAGATGGACAAAATTAAACGGAAGGTGGGCATTGTTCGCTAAAACTCTGTAGTTCAAGCCTAGAGAGAATAATAGGCAATGCCCACCCTACAACTCTCTCATTACAACCAATCAACCCTTGTGCAGGGGGTCTGGGGGAGGCACTCGTCCCCCAGTGGGGGGTTTGGGGGGAAGTCCCCCCAATCAGGGTTTTTCTACAAACGACTAATTTTCGCTCAAGTCATTGACATTCACCCTAAGACGCTGCGACCAAACCGCTATGCCGGAGTAAAGGCTCAGTACTCGGTTCGCGACCCCGGAATGCCTTACATACTTCCATCGGATGTTGACTACCACCTAGAGCCAGTACAGTATCACGGTAGCGCTTGCCTGTAGACGCGATCGCCTCTTCATTCTCCAAGCCAGCTTCTTCAAACGCCGCAAATGCATCGGCACTTAGAACTTCAGCCCATTTGTAGCTGTAATACCCCGCCGCATAACCGCCAGAAAAGATATGCCCAAAGGCGCACAAAAAGTTGTCCTCTGGCAGTGGTGGCAAAACTGTAGTGGTTTTAGCAATGCGGTTGCGCACGTCAACGGGCGTTTCCCCACCACCTGGCACGTAACGATGGTGCAGTTCTAAATCAACAAAACTAAAGTGCAATTGCCGCAACATTATGCTGCCGCTCATGTAGTGGCGTGCCGCCAGCAACTTTTGGTAATAATGCTCTGGCAGAGGCTCACCCGTTTCGTAATGCTTTGCCATCCCCATCAGCGTGGGTCGGTCATAGCACCAGTTTTCCATAAACTGACTGGGGAGTTCTACTGCATCCCATTCCACATTATTGATGCCCGATGCTCCGAGGTAATCCACTTTCGTCAGCATGTGGTGCAAGCCGTGTCCGAACTCGTGGAATAGCGTCTCCACTTCGTTGAACGTCATCAAACTTGGCTTACCGTCTACGGGAGGAGTTTGATTACACACCAAATACGCTACAGGCAAGCGTGTCTCCGTCGTCCCCGCTTCTGTAAGTTTGGCACGACC
>JAIUYC010000785.1 GCA_020216575.1 Coleofasciculus sp. S288
CCCAACTTGCCGCCCTGAGATGACTGAAGACGCCGTGCTTGCGATCGCATCTGCATGACTGTTTGGTTAGCCGTATCGTCAATGAAAATCGGCAACTCCGATAACGCACCCAAAGCATAGCTCAGCCTCTCCCACTGATTGGCCGCTATACGCCCTGTCCGCAAGTAGTTACTTTCAATTTCCGCTTCACCTGCCAAGAGGCGCTGCGCTAACTGTTCCTTGGACATTTCCAAACTAAAAATCGCCACTGGCAGTTTTTCAGCAATATTACGAGCAATTCCTAAGGCAAAGCTGGTATTGTGAACACAGATATCATTAGCGACAAAATTATGTGTATCGGGAATCGTTAAGTCGTACACCTGCTTGTATCCCACAGGTTCAATCGAAACAATTTCATCCCAGTAAACTTCACTGGTCGCTAACTGCTGAAGGGGTAGATTATCCAAAGCTAGCGCTAACTTCAATAATTGTTCTCGCGATAATGCTGGTTTGCCGACATGCATGTTTGAGTAGCCCTTGATGCCAGCCATTAGGGCTAAAGATTTCCAGGGTTCACTACCTTTTGCCTTGGCTATTTGCTCCCAAATTTTAACCGGAATAAGGTCACGATTCGTTTGATACTTCTTCTTGGCTAGAGCGTCTTGCACTCTGGACAGAGCCTCTTCCTTTCCAAAAATCCCAATTTCAGAGATGAACGTCTTGATAGACTGAGCATCAGTAATATCTAACTGCCAAGCTATCTTTTGAGTAGTTTTGTATTTAACAGTTCGCTTTTTAAGCGTAGCGATAATGCCAAACCGCAGTAAGAGGTGCTGTACCTGGCGTGCCAGTTTTTCACTTGCTGTTGCATAGCCTAACTGCACCTGACCGCTCGTAAGCACTGTAGCCCATCCATCGGTTGCGAAGAGACGGTTGAGGAATAAAGAAATTTGCGATCGCTCTAACTTAAAGACAATTGATGAAAGAGTTTTACCATAAGCATCTTTGCCCCAAAGACCTAATTCTTGTAACCAGAGTGTGAGAGGATTTTTACCATTTTTACTAATTGCGGCAAGACTATGAGGTGCGAGTTCTTCAGCACTAACTTGTAAAAACTCACATAGCTGACTGAAAGTTTCTTGATTCGGGACACAGCGCCCTTGTAGCCAAAAATCAATCGCAGAATGACTGACCCCAATCGCTTCAGCTAGTTGTACTCTTGATAGAGGCTGCGATTGGATGGCTGTTTGTAGCCGTTGTGCAAAAACCTGTCGATAAGTAGTGATGAATTCTATATCTCCTGTAACGTAAAGCGTAGGAGTACGAGTTCCCTGCGAAGTTTCTAACCGAATCTTAAGTCCGGGAAAGTTAGCAATAGCCTGAATGAAGTCTTCTTGCAGTAAAGGATTGCTATTGATGAATTGTGGAGAAGTCCTCGTTAGACAACCATCTCCGATGAAATATCCTAATAACTTGACTTCACACTCCCGGATTGTTTCTGTTCCAAAAACATTAAGCTTTCGAGGTACAGCAATTTTATCGCCTGGTTTCAGTTCCCCAAGCCGTCGCCATCCATTAATGGTCAGAAAAGGATGGGTGAGAGTGGATTCAATAGACCGTCCCAATCGGGTTATAACGCGGAATACTGGCTTGAACCCATCATCTACAAATGTAGAGGGTCGAGTAAAGTGGAATGTCCAATCGTCTCCAAGAGTGAGTAATTCCGCTCTTTGGCGTTGATAGAGTTTCTCAATAGTGGCGATGCTGCCGTCTGTTAAAACGATTTCACTATCCCATACAAGACATTTCCCCATTGACGGTCTGCCAGCGACAATCACTAAGTCCGAACGCTGAAACCCACCCGTCATGGCATCTAAGTCATAGAAATTAGAGGAAATGCCAGGGAGACTACTATCATCATGGCGAGTTTCTATCTCCTGGAACGTTTGGATTAGTGTCTCAGAAATTGGCGTCAACCCTTGCTGGGGACGCTCTTGAGTAAGACCGAAAATTTTCTGCTCGGAGCGATCAAGTACTGTTTCCAATTCCAGGGATGTCTCGTAACCCAATTGAACAATCTCATTTCCTGCCTGAATCAGTTGGCGGCGGATGTACTTGTTCACCACCAATGCGGCGTACCGGTCAATGTTGACCGATGACACTGTATGTTCGACGAGTTGTACTAACTTGCTCTGACCTCCCACTTTATCTAATAAGTCGTGGTCATACAGCCAAGTCGTGACACTCATCAAATCCGTTGGCTTCCCTTGAGTGTGGAGAACTAAGGCAGCTTGGTAGATTTGTTGGTGAGCAGTAATATAAAACGCTTCCGGGCGAAGCAGGTCAGCCACTCGACCAATGGCTTCGGGGTCTAGCAAAATCCCTCCTAGGATAGATTCCTCGGCGTCAACGTTTTGGGGCGGTAGGATGTTGCTAAAAGTAGAAAAATTGAGTTCTTGAGCCATAGCCAAGGCAAGAGCGAGAGGTAAACCTAGACCAGTTTGGCAGAAGTTTTCCACCAGTTATGAGAGCAGGGGGAGCAGAGGGAGAATTGTTAGGGGTGGGTTATTTCTGCCAGTTTGTACTAGCTTAATGAATTAAGGGGCTGAGTGACGGCGATAACGCACGGCTCAGCCCCCTGTATTGAGTTGTAGGTTAGCAGGTTGCAGGTTGATAAGTTGACAAGTTAGTCGGTTAAAACCTTCCGACTTTCCAACCCTCTAACGCTCAACTGTTGACCTGACAAAACGGGTTAGCCCGCAATAACGGGTTGACTCAATCCCCTGCTCTACTGAGGTGTAACCTGAATTTCTACAACCGCAGTAACTTCTGGATGGAGCTTGATTTCTGCTTTATAGAAACCGAGCTTGCCGATATCCGGTAGAGTAATTCCCCGACGGTCTACTTCCTGACTAGTGGTGGCTTGAATCGCGTCTGCTACGTCTTGGGCAGTAACAGTACCAAAGATTGCCTCCTTTTCACCCACTTGTTTTTGGATGACAAAGCGACCAACGGTTTCCAGAGCCGTCTTCTGGACTTCAGCTTGCTGCTTCTGTTCTAGTAAGCGCTGCCGTTCTTGCTCTCGGCGTCGTTCAACTTGCCTGAGAATGCCGGGGGTGACTTGAACTGCCATTCCGTGGGGAATTAGATAATTGCGAGCGTAGCCAGGAGCGACTTCAACTAGATCGCCAGTTCTACCCAGCTTGCTAACGTCTTTATTTAAAACTACTTGCACTCGTTTTGCCATAGTCTTTACTTCGGGTACAGCTTTCTTCGAGGAGTGATAATTCTCCAGAACACTCCATATTAGGAAATTTTGTTAAGCGATCGCAACTCATAGCGATTAGTACAAGCTGGCAGAAATAACCCACCAGTTAGAGCAGGGGAGCAGGGGAGCAAGCTTTTACTTTAGAAGTGGTGAAAAACTTTTGCTGCGTTGCACTAGTACAGGTCGGCAGAAATAACTAACCAGCTAAAATCTCCCTTGTCCTCCTTGTCCTCCTTGTCCTCCTTGTCCTCCTTGTCCTCCTTGTCCTCCTTGTCCTCCTTGTCCTCCTTGTCCTCCTTGTCCT
>JAIUYC010000786.1 GCA_020216575.1 Coleofasciculus sp. S288
AAAAAAATTCACAGCCATGAATGAAAGTGGTATTTCCCATTCCCGACTCCCGACTCCCGACTCCTCACTTTCAAGTCAGAAGGCAGAGAGGGCAGAGGGCTTTTATGAAAGAAAGCTTGTACAGTAAGCTTTTCAGGACTTACGTACAGACGCTACATCTGATAGGGACACGATACCAAAGTCCCTACCAATAGCGGTTTAGAGACTTTCTTTGCCAGGACTTACGCAAATTTACCTTTGAACCACCATCTGTAGGGGCGAGGCACCCAGACTGTCTAACTAGTATGAAACGGCGGTTTATCGGGGTTTGTAAGCCTAGTTAAATCGTTGGGCGACGTACCGATAAGACAGTCTGGGGGCAAAGCATGCCTCGCCCCTACTATATTTGGTATCCATGCGTAAGTCCTGTTTGCGTAAGTCCTGCTTTTTAAACTTTTTCAACTGGATAGTTATTTCCGCCACGCTGCACTAGGAGATTCTTGATAAACAAAGTCCGCGCAAGGCGACCTCACCAAGAAATCATTGGTTTTGTAACCCGCACAGGCGGGTTTGGTTTATATAGCTGCGGTTTTAACCGCGAAGCTACTCACAGCAATGGATATGATCATGCCCTTACAGCGTTAGCGTCTTTTGCCCGATCCGAATGCACCTCTCCTCGCCGGACGCGATCGCGCACCACTGCCAAAACTAGGACGATTGACACGGCTGGGACTTGATTTGCCAGATTGACGCAATCGACTCGTACCATAACCCGTTCCTGTAGACCGACTGCCACCTTGCGGAGTCCGGCGAGTGGTTGTTGGTTGATTGTAGGACGGCGATCGCCTCAAGCTACCCGTTGTACGGAAAACTTGACGATTTCGGACAGCAGCGGGCGGTTCTTGGTAGCGGCTGCGATATCGATCAACTGCTTGATTGTAAGTATTGCCATAACCCCCGTAACCCACCATAACTCCTCCAGGTTGATACACGGGCGGCACGTAGTAACGAGGCGAAAATAACAGGCTACCTAAAGCTTGACCGGCTAAAGCGCCAGCAAAAGGAGTCCAGAAGCCAGTTTCCCGACGCACAATCACGGTTTCCTGTTGACCGGTTTGAGGATTGGTCTGAGTCTGTGTAACGTTGTGAACGTATTCAATCTTGAAGTCCTCGGTCAGGTGCAGAGCGGACTGACCCCCATTCACCTCCAGATAACTCTTCTTACCTGCTTTAATTTCTTCATCAGTCAGGCGAGCCATCTGCAAGTCCGACGTGCGAACAACTGAGGGAGTACCGGGTGGGGTGTTGAGTAACATGAGCGTGTACTCCCCATCCACATCATTGTAGGTCACCTGTTGCACTGGATACTGCCCCGAACTCAATTGAGTAGGAGCCGCAGCCGTATTATTATTCGGAGACGACTGAACTTGCGTTGGATCGGGAGAACTACAAGCAAATGCCGTCCAACACAAGGTCACGGACATTAAAAGAATTGTTATTTTGCGTATCATAAATCACTGAAAAACCCGACTACTTTAAAAGTAACGCTTAGCGGTTAGCCTAGTGGCGAGATTACTCCCCAAAAAGGGGCGGATTTAACGACAAGGTTGGCTTTCCCGATAACTCTACCCGACAAAGAACCGAGAACTGGAGCGATCGCTAATCGCCGAACGCGCTTACAGGGGAACCAGTTCGGAAAAATTGAGCAATACTTGCTCGTCTGTCAAGATGTCACCGAACTGAGCGGGTGAAAAGTGAATTTGGATCGCTTGCAATTTATTCTGATAGTGGAGATTAACCAATGTTTTTAGACCTGTTTTAAGGGCATCAATGCTGGCCAGATCGGTTTCCAGTTCAGGCACTTCACCCGTATAAGCCACAGTAATCATCACAACCAAGTTACGAGTGACGGGGAAGGATAAGGGTTCATTTTTGCCAGGTAAGGGAGAACTGAAGTCAGGTTCACTCAGGTAGCGTTCTGCCGAGTCAGTAAATAACTCGGTAACATAATCTCCCGCTTCGCCTTCATCCCAAAAAACATCGCCTTCATTCGCTGCCGATTGCCAATAGGTATCGTACTGTAAGAGGGTCTGGCAAATTTCCACCAACCCTTCTCCCAAAACCTCAAACTCTCCGTCTGACTCGACTGCCTCTCGTGCGGTGCGATTGAGAACCCCCAATAGCGGTGCAACCTCGTCACCCACCAAATGGATGAACAAACGACAGACAACAAATCGAGTTCTGCCAGTGAATTGATTAAAGCGATCGCGCAATGAACTCATGACTTGCTTGGCACTAAATACCAACAATAAATGTCTTGTTAGCTAGATTCCCTACTTTAATAAGTGTATCGAACCCAGCCATCTATCCTCCGATTGGTTAATGCTCAATTAACCCTGAGCATTTGGCACGATACTCAGAAGTAGGTGAGGTATTGTGGAAACAATAACTGGCAAGGTTGAGCCATGGATATTTTAATTGTTGAGGATGAGCCGGAAATCGCCAAGCTCATCCAGATGACATTAGAACGAGAGGGGTTTTCCTGCTATTGGTGTCGCGATGGACTAGCGGCATTGCAGGTATTTCAAAAGCAACAACCTGATGTCATCCTTTTGGATTTAATGCTTCCCGGTTTGGATGGACTGGAAGTATGTGCCAGAATTCGACAAAAGCCGGGGGCGAAAGACCCGTATATTTTAATGCTGACTGCCAGGGGTGAGGAAATCGATCGTGTTATTGGTCTATCCACGGGTGCGGATGATTACCTGGTTAAACCGTTTAGTCCTATGGAACTGGTTGCTAGAGTCCGGGCGTTATTACGGCGCACCCTGCGTCACGGCGGACAGCATCTAACCCACAACACTCAACATTTTACGGTGGATGTAGATCAGCGCACGGCGACGCGCCAGCTAGATTCTGGCGCGTCAGAACCGTTGGACTTAACGACGCTAGAATTTAATCTCTTAGCAACCTTTGTCAGTCAGCCTGGTCGAGTTTGGAGCCGTACTCAGCTTATTGACAAGCTTTGGGGCAATGACTTTTTTGGTGACGAGCGAGTTGTGGATACTCATGTGGCACGGTTACGAAAGAAAATTGAGCCTGATCCAGCCAATCCAACTTTTGTCAAGACGGTCATTGGTGTCGGCTACAAATTTGAAGACTCAGCTATCTCTTAGCATCAGTCAGCAGTATTGAGTTTTTGAACGAACCACAATCACCCTGCGTTCACGCCTGCGAGGATGTCAATGTTATATCAAATAGAAAAAAGAATGCAACAAATTGAAGATCCCCCTAAAGCCCCCTTAAAAAGGGGGACTTAAAGCTAAGTTTTGTTCCCCCCTTTTTAAGGGGGGCTAGGGGGAATCAAGTATCTGTAGCAAACATTAAGGTAATTAATATTAGAAACTAAAGGTAGTGACGATGGTTCCCACATAGATCGTGTCATTGCCGCGATCGTGTTCGGGATTGAGAATCACCAATAGACCTGGAGTAATCTCAATACTGTCATTGATTTGAATGGTATAGAAGGCTTCTAAATGCCACGAAGTGTCTTCATCCTTATATTCCTC
>JAIUYC010000787.1 GCA_020216575.1 Coleofasciculus sp. S288
GGAACTCGTCCAGAAGCGATTAAACTAGCCCCCGTTATCCAACAGTTCCGAAGCTGTGATGCTTTTGATACTCATGTCGTTTTGACCGGTCAGCATCGAGAGATGGTTGAGCAGGTGATGCAGCTATTTGAACTGAGTGCCGATCGCGATTTAGAAATTATGACACTCAAGCAAACGCTAACCGATATTACTTGTCGGAGTTTGCAGGGACTGGAAACGGTATATAAGGAAATTCAACCTCGGCTGGTTCTCGTCCAAGGGGATACGACAACTGCATTTGCAGCAACCTTGGCAGCATTCTACCAACAAATTCCTGTCGGTCATGTAGAAGCTGGACTGCGCACCGATGATTTGTTTAATCCTTACCCAGAGGAGGCAAATCGCCGCTTGATTTCCCAACTGTCTCGGTTGAACTTTGCTCCCACTGCCTTAGCTGTAGAACATCTGCGACAGTCTGGAATTGTTGGAGAAATTCACCTCACAGGCAATACTGTGATTGACGCCTTGCTAGCCGTGGCAACGCGCCAACCCGAGTGCAATGTGAACGGCTTGGATTGGGAAAACTACCGCACGATTCTGGCTACCGTTCACCGCCGGGAAAATTGGGGTGAACCCTTGCGGGATATTGCTAAGGGATTTCTGCAAATTTTAGATAAGTTTCCTGACACGGCTTTACTTGTGCCCCTGCATCGAAATCCCACAGTGAGAGAACCCCTGCAAGAGCTTTTGGGGAATCATCCGAGGGTATTCTTAACGGAACCACTGGATTATGCCGAACTGGTGGGAGCGATCGCACGGTGTTATCTGCTACTCACTGATTCTGGAGGCTTGCAGGAGGAAGCACCGAGTTTGGGGAAGCCGGTACTGGTGTTGCGGGAAACCACAGAACGACAAGAAGCGATCGATGCAGGTACAGCCAAACTCGTAGGGACCAATCCCGCTCAAATCCTGTCAGTAGCCAGTGAGTTGCTAACTGACCCTGAAGCCTATCAAACAATGGCAACAGCAGTGAATCCTTTTGGGGATGGTCATGCAGCGGAACGAATTTTGGAAATTGTGAAGAATTATTTCCAAGTGACTGGTTCTTCCTCTTCCCAGACTTGCTGAGAATATATGCCTATTTGACCCGTGAGCCGATGAAGTGAACCAAACACAGATGATCGAACGTCTCTGGCAAGTCAAGAAGGGCGGTACAGTAGCGATCGCCCCTGGGAGTTCTCAATCGCTATCTTGAAGTAACACCGAACAAAGGTGTAAGGCTGTCTCAGTGATTGTTGGTAGTTTTTATGCATTAACTGATGGTTTCACACTGGAAGCACCTGGGTATGCTTCTGGCATCCCGGATGAATCTTACTGCATTAACAGCCGTAAGGAAGTCCAAGATATTGTCATTGAAATCATTGTCACCAGTGGCATCATAGACCGTAAGAAGTTATTCAAACCGTTGAAAGTCCCTAAAGTTTGGTTCTGGAGGTCTAACCCGCTTAGGATCTTCCAACTCCAAGGTGATGACTATCAAGAGGTACACGCTAGTAAATTTTTCCCACACTTAGACAAAGCTTCATTGCTGCGTTACATTTCCCATCCTGATCAGTACGATGCTGTCAATGAATTTATAGACGTTATCCGTCATTCGATGGGGAATTGTTGAGCGATCGCATCTGCATACTCATCGTCCATCCCAGTTAAAGTGGAAGTCAACAAATTTTCGAGCTTTCACCGCCAATCACCTTGAATCACAAACGGTGCCCAGTAATAGGGCGCTTGCCATTTTTCCTCCTGCCACATTTCAATCTGCGCTGCTCTCAGGGCTGCGGCTGGCTTTTGCCCGTCTTGTAGCATCTTCTTGTAAAATCGCGTCATCAACTCCGATGTGCCTTCATCATTTACACTCCACAAACTCACCACCACTCTAGGCGCACCTGCATACATAAAGCCTCTTGTCAAGCCCACCAACCCTTCTCCCTTAACATCTTGCCCCAATCCAGTTTGACAGGCACTGAGAACAACCAGTTCGGCTGGCAAATTGAGGTTGAAGACATCGTGCAGTCGCAGGAAGCCGTTCTGAGGTGTACCCTTCTCATCCACCAGCGACAGCACCAATCCTGATAATTCTGGATTTTGGCTGTTGAGAATGCCGTGGGTGGCAAAATGCACGATGCGATACTGGCTGAGTTCAGGACTGATAGCATTTGATCGATTCGCCGCAAAATCAAATGCCTGCTCACGCTCTTGGGCAGGTACAAGGGAGAGAATTTGCTCTGCCTCGCGACGCGAGAAGGGCAAGCGTTGGAAGGCAACATCTGATTCTCTGGCAGAGCGGGCGAGTTGTTGCACTTCAAAACTCTCGCTTTCTGGAAGGTTAAATGATTCCCTATTCGGTTTGCCGTTGACTCGCTCGTCGTCTTGTGAAAAAACTGGATCAGCAAGTACGGCGATCGCTTTTTTTGCAGGTTGGCGATTGGTTAATTCACGCCGGAGGACAGCCAGTGTTGAGGCTGAGGGTAGGCTGACGATTTCATGTGTCACGATTAAAGGGCGATCGCTATTGCTGCTCTGTTGTAAATTCGGAACTGTCAAGGCGGTAAAGGGGACATACTGCAAGATACCGTCACTGACAATCACTAAGCGTTTGTTCCCCAATCGATTAGCCACCGGACTCAGGAGTAACTGGCTCAAGTCAGCAGTTGCTCGGGCAACCATAGCCGTTCTAATTCGCTGAGTCGGAGCAATTAAAGCGCTGCGGAAGCGCCTCGCTGCGGCTTCTATGTCAGCTTGTTTAGGCAATTCATAGCTAGTGATACCCGTCTTGGTCACAGCCCAGAGATAACTGCGCTCTTCACCCAAGCTGTATTCTAAAAGTAGAGTATCCTCATCTAGGACTTGTTGCTGAATCTCCGTTAAGGTCAGTGGCTGGGGCTGAGTGAGTGCAGCATAACGCGGACTAGTGGCGCGGATTTGGGTCTGGATTTCCCGGTATTGTGCCAAGAGCGCTTCAATTTCTTTGTCTAAAGGAGTTACCTGCTCTTGTGTGGAGTTGCCGTTTAGTAGCTCTATGCGGCGTTTCTCCAAGGCATCGAGTTGCTGCTCGATGGTGCGTGCCTTCTCCAACAGCGTTGGCTCGACCCCTTGCTGAATGTCAGCGTTCGCTTCACTGAGAATTTCCAGGAGACTGCGGGCGCGAGCGCGTTCGCTAACTTGTAATGCTAAAGCATCGTATCCTTTCGAGGGCTGCTGTTTGTGCAGTTGCATCAGCAGGTCAATGTAGAACTGGTAGTACTTCTGCACAGAGGCAAAGTAGGAGGTACGTAGCTCTTGACTGACAACGTTACTACGTAGGGATTCAACAATTTTGATGACGGCTTCAATCTGTGTGAGAGCGTCATTGAGATTGCCTCGTTTGCGTTCAGCGCCAGCAATACGATAGAGCGTTTCGGCTTCCCCTGCGCGATCGCCAATTCCTTTCCACAGCGAAAGTGCTTGCTTATAAGCTTCCAGCGCTTGCTCAGGTTGGTTTAAGGCATCGTAAACCTGGCCAATAT
>JAIUYC010000788.1 GCA_020216575.1 Coleofasciculus sp. S288
GACACCGGGAATCCTGACTCCGCATACCGAATGGCAGGTGCAAAGAGTTGCTCAAACGGCAGCCTTCCCCAACACTCCCAAAGCGATCGCCAAGCAGACACCGCTCCTGGTATCGTTACAGATAGCCAGCCGAGATGAGGAACTTGCTCCATCTCAGCATACAGTTCAGGATTTAGGTGCTGGGGGCTTTTCCCGGAGGCGTTCAGTCCATTGAGCTTTCCATCCCACACTAAGGCAAAAGCATCTGAGCCAATCCCGTTAGACGTGGGTTCGACAACTGTAAGTGCGATCGCCATTGCCAGCGCTGCATCCACAGCATTTCCCCCCGCCCAAAACATCTCCATCCCTGCCAGTGTTGCCAAGGGCTGGCTCGTCGCCACAGCACACCGTTGTCCCATAATGACTCGTCGTACTGAGGGATAGGGATAGTGAGTTAGATGGGTCTGATGCATGGGAATTAGGACTTACGCATGGATACCAAATATAGCAGGGGTGAATGGCGATTTGCCCCTACAAATGGCGGTTCAAAAGGACAGGACTTACGCAAATGTCACAAAAAATCTGGTTTTTTCAGGACTTACGCACAGACGCCACATCTTGTAGGGGCGAATGGTCAGAAAGCCCCTACTGATGGTGGTTTAACGGTAATTTTGCGTAAGTCCTGTTTTTGTTTGTAGTAAGGGCTTTAGCCCTTTGGAAGAGGACTTTAGTCCTCACTACGAACTGAAAATAATAGGCCAGTTGCGTAAGTCCTGAAAATGTTAGTCCAACTCAACTTTGTAAGTTTTTCCCTGCACTATCACGGAATCCCCTTCTACCAATTTCCGTCCCCGTCGAGTCTCAGTTTCACCGTTGACTGTTACCAAGCCATCTTGAATTATGAGCTTGGCTTCCCCACCTGTAGAGGCAGCACCAGCCCACTTGAGAAACTGAGCGAGATTCATACTCTTGTGGTCATCTGTCGTCATGACTCGTTTGACTCCGGCAACAACATCACTAAACCGCTACTGGAGTTTTCTGCGCCCGAAGCTGAGTTGCAACCATCCGCAGATTGCCAGGAGGGGCTAGAGTTAGACCACGCCGTACTGGTTTAACCGGACGACTATCCGCCAACGTCAGTTGAAAACGGGACAGAATCGTTGCCAACACCAGTTTCATTTCAAACTGGGCAAATGCTGCCCCAATACAGCGACGATGCCCCCCTCCAAAGGGCAAATACTCGTACTGTGAAAATTGTCTTTCCAGAAAGCGCTCTGGCTTAAACCGCTTCGGCTCCGGGTATAGCTCCTCACGTTGATGAGTCAAATAAATACAGGGGATGAGCATCGTACCCGGTTCAAACTGATACCCCATTATCTCCAATGGTGACTTGAGAATCCGGATAACATTCAAAGCGATCGGATAAATTCGTAGCGTTTCTTGGCAGACAGCCGTGAGATAGGGCAGTCGGGCAATGTCCATGGGGTCGGCGTTCTCACCAAGAGTTTCCAGTTCGTGACGCAGTTTCTCTTGGACTTCTGGCAGAGCATGAATCCAGTACAATGCCCAAGTTAGTGCGGAAGCCGTGGTTTCATGCCCAGCAACGAGCAGCGTCATCAACTCATCGTGTAACTCTTGCTCCGTCATCGGTTGACCCGCTTCATCGCAAGCCGACATTAGTAAGGTCATAATATCAGTGCCAGAGAGGTCATCTTGCTCTCGGCGTTCCCGAATCTCTGCGTAGAGCAGTTGGTCAATTTGCTCTCTTAGACGCAGAAAGCGTCCCCACGGACTGAGCGGTCCCCAATCGCGTCGGAGGGACGAAAAAAATATCAAGATAGAACTGAAGGGAGAACTCATAGAGTCCAACATCGAACTCAAAAGTTGTCTCAGTTGATCGAAACGCTGTCCCTCGTGCAGACCAAACACTGCCTGTAAAATCACCCGTAAGGTAATCTCTTGCATCGAGGAACGGACTAAGAACGGCTCTCCAATCTCCCAGTGCGCCGTCACCTGCTTGGTCACATCACAGATTAGCTGACTGTAAGCCCGCATGCGATCGCCATGAAAGGGAGGCGTTAGCAGTCGGCGCTGGCGTTGATGGCGTTCCCCGTTGAGTAATAGCAGTGAGTCTGCCCCCAACAAATCTTTTATAACCCCGTCCCCACTACCAATCGTAAACACCTCTGGATCGGCTGTAAAAATTTCTTGGAGAGCTTTTGGATGGCTGAAGTACACTGCACCTGGAGGTTTTCCCACTGTGAAGGGGTCTCCATAGCGTTGAGCGTAGGTTTCCATGTATTCCAAGGGGCGAAATGATAGCTGGATTGCCCGTAGAATCCAGGGAGTTCGCGAACCATTAGGCAGTCTCATAGGCGCTTCAAGTTTGAGAATTCTTTTTCTATTTTGACTGTCAAAACTCCCAGCGATCGCCATTGCTAGCGTTCTCAGATTCCCCACAGCTAAAGCCCGAATTTCTCACAAGCTGACAAATAAGTGATGGGAAGATGGGGAAGGTGAGAAATCCGCGTAAAAACCCGCCCTTACCCAAATGTGCTTGGACTGGGGCGGGTATAGTAATCCTTAAACTCACCTCTAGAACAAACTGACCTTAATGATGATGGTCGTGATGGTGGTGGTCAGGATGATCATGATGATGGTCGTGATGATGGTGGTCATGGTGAGACGCCTGCACCGCTGCTAATTGTGGATTAACCGCCAGTGCTGTTTCTCCCAAAAGCGCCTCAATTTGAGGATTTGCCCATTCTGCTGCCATCTTCAAGAATTCAGGATTATCGTTGACGCAGGGCATCTCAACGTAAGTAACGTGGGGACTCCGGCGCTTCAAGTTGTGGACAATGTGATGAACATCTAGCAGCGTTTCGTGATTTTCTGTGGCAAAGCCAATGGGCATAAAGACAACCGCCGTTGCCCCCAAATCGATCAAATTCTTGGCAGCTAACTCCACGTTAGGCTGAGTCCATTCAATCAGAGGCGTCTGGTGGTTGAGCCAACCCACCGAGATGAGAGGATACTTGTGAATCAGCTTTTCCCGTACTCGCTCGTAAAGCGCTTCACTTTCCAGGATGCCAGAAGTAAACCCTTTCGCTTTATGAGGACAACCGTGGTTCATCAACACGATACCCGTTTGGGACGGTAGGTGCGCTACAGTTAAATCTCTGGTAATTTTCTCCTCAACCAGTTGAGCCAGTAGGTCAATATAATCGGGTTCCTTGTAGAACGAAGGAATGTAACGCTGTCCTTTAACCCAATGTTCGCTGCCATCAGCCATCTCAGCGAGGGCATTGTTAACCTGCTCTACAGCAATACCGCTAGTAAAGATGGAATCGACCACTAACAGGGGATAAATTAGCAGTTTGTCGAAGCCTTCAGCTTTAACGTCCTTTAAGACTTGATCGGCAAGGAAGGGAGCGCAAAAGTTATAGATTTTGAAAACTTTGACGCGATCGCCCCATTTTTCTTGCAAGTGTTTTTCAATCCCTGCCCGTTGCTGTTCAAAAATTTTGTTGTGGGGTGAGATGAAATTATCGTGCTGATG
>JAIUYC010000789.1 GCA_020216575.1 Coleofasciculus sp. S288
CCAGCTATCTTTGGCAGAGGCACGGCGGAGAAAACACCCCGATGGCAACGACGAAGAACTCTGTGTCATCAACCTTTCCTGAATTCGGTGAGGTTTTTCATTAGTTAAAATGACCAACCCTAAAGGTTATCATCGGCATATCTGCTGGCTGTGACCCTACAGATGAGTACGATCAAAAAGTAGGACAATTATTCCAGCATCTACCAAACGTTTACGCTTACGATGATAAATTACTCAATTGAGCCAATCGGCAATAACTATAAGCTTATAGTCTGGGAACCAGCACCGGTGACCTCAGACCGCATTAAACCCTTTCTGTTTAAAGCAAACTACATTACTAGCTCTCCCTTAGAAGCTTTTGGTCTTTTGAAGCTGATCCAATCTGGAAATGTACCCCTGCGATCAACTGTACCCGGTCAGCTGGCAAAAGCACTTCGGAGTTATCACAGCGCCCGCGAACTCAGCGATTCTGATTCTCACCAAAAGGTGAGTTAGAGGAGAGCCTGAATTTCTCACAAGCCTGCAAATTAGTGGTAGGGAAGGTGGGGAAGTATTTTCAGGGAACTTTATCTCCCCAATCTCCCCAATCTCCCCTTCTAAGGACGCGGTTGAGGCCAGGGAATCTGATTGTTGGTTGCAAGCTGGCTCGAAAGGGCAGCGGCTCCGTAGCGATTGATATGACTGGGGTCGGCAAAATACTGATTCTGATTCAGCCATTGCCGTGATAGGTCAATAAACACAAACCCTCCACCCACTTGCTGCTGTTGCATCATTTGCTGAAATTGTCGCTCACGACTCAGGCGTACCGAATCTAGGTAATCTTGGCTGAGGGGTAAGCTAATGAAAACCAGAGGAATCTGTTGCTGTCTTGCAAAGGCTTTGATTGAATTTAGGGCAACAGCTTGCTGACCCGCTAAGCTAAATGGCTGATAATCAGCATCGTACCGACCTGCTACTCGCGGATTTTTCTGATAGTAGGTTTGAGGATCAAAGCGACTATCAAGAGGGAGGAAGCCATTCGCATCAATGGCTAAACTACTGTAGCCAGTTACATTGCGAACAAGCATCAGCCGCATGGGTGCCTGCGCCCCTACGAGTTGTGTCACGAGCAATCGCTTGTCTGGAGATGGCGTTGGATTGGTTGTTAAGTCGAACGACACCCGCGTCAGCCGCCAGCGTTCTAAGGGAGCTGTTGAGCTAGCAGAACTGCCGGAAGCAGCTAATTGCTTTTGGGTTGTCTGGGAAAGAGTGGAGTGTGGGATATCTTCGCAGGCATCAGCCGTATCGACTGGAATTTGGGGAAGTCTGGGGCGATCGCCTGCCATCAATTGCTGATACCCTTGGGATGCTACCAGACTATTGTATGTGCGGTCTACTCGCCCACTATTCAACGCTCGCACCCCATCCGCCCAGATAATTAGACGGGGCATTTGTTCGGGAGTCAAGAGTTGCCGCAACTGGAAGTCAATAATTTTAGCCGTTGCACCATTCACGCCGAAGTTAAAGACTTTAAGATTTCCTCTGCCTTGAGCAGCTAAAGCTTGCTGAAGCTGTCGGGGATCGATACCCACTAAAGCACGGGAACTACCGATAATCAAAACATCTGGCGGACCAACGGCAGCGACATAGGACAGATACAGCAACAGTTGCTCGTCAAAAATTTGGTTGTCAAAGCTCGTGAACGGAAGTTGAGACGTGGTTGTTGAGGCTTTTTGTAGGGCAATATCCAAATTTTGCAGGTACTCAATGACCTTTTTTTGAGCAAAAGCTCGTTTAGGGTTTTCTGTGGAAACGGCTTGCATTCCCTCAATGGCTTGGAGCCACTGCGAGACAACTAAATCCCAATCTTGTTTCGATTGAGCCGATTGGGCAAGAGTGGCAGCGTTCATGGCTTTGTCCAAGCCCTTGGTAAACGGATCGATTTGGGGACAGGTTGAGGGAGACTGTGCCGACACAACAGGGCGTGCAGTTGAGGGAGTAGCTGACTTTGCGGTTGTCTTTGGTGTCGTGTTAGACGGTGATGTCGAAGAACAGCCAGCGGCAAATAAAAGCAAAGCGAGAGTAGCGGCACCGTGGCGTTGAAGGCAGAGGTTAAACATAAAGCGATGCTGTGAGTTTTACCCTTCACTGACTCTCTTTCCTAGGCTTTCCGCCGTTGGGGTGTGTCTCTCCTTTCAGGAGGTAAGTGATGGTGAGAGAGTCCTTCCTTTAATTATGATCGGCAGTAGGCCATCCGTTAATAAGCATTCTCGTGACACTTTCCCGTCAAACTAAGCTGTGACGGGAAGCATCTGGCGGAGGAATGTTGGAGTACCATGAGTCTTGACAAAAGATAAGTTTGATGCGACCTTTTGCCAGCAGGAACGCCATGTTACTCAGCGCAGCGCGACACAAAGCGAGGTTCTAGAAATGGTTGGAGTTTTTTTATTCTTTTTGTTTTTCACCCTCTTGTGCCTACTTATCGCCTTTCCAACACATGAGGCTACCACCCCTTGGTGGGTGAAGATTGTCACTCAAACGCCCTATTGTACTTACTACTTTGGACCTTTCGATAGTGTTCAAGAAGCCAAACAGACTCAATCCGGTTACGTTGAAGACCTCAAACAGGAGGGAGCTAAAGGCATTACCATTTTTATCTCCCAGGAGCAGCCCGCAACTCTTACGATTTGTGAAGAGGAGAGTTAATCACGACTCTCCCCTTCTGCTGTTCGTGCCTTCCTTCACACTTAGAACGTGACAGGTTGCTGTCCTGTCTTCAAACCGATCGCATCTTGGTGGTACTCTTTGAGGTTAATCTTGACGGGTTCGACGTTCCAGATGTCCTTGCAGTAATCCTGAATTGTGCGATCGCTCGAGAAATGTCCCGTGCGAGCCACGTTTAGGATCGACATCCGAGTCCAGTTTTTTGGGTCACGGTAGGTTTGAGACACTCGCTCCTGGCACTCAATGTAAGACTGGTAATCGGCGAAGAGCAGGTACTCATCTTGATTCATCAGCGCCTCTACAAGAGGTTGGAACAAGTCAGGGTCTTCCGGTGAAAAATAGCCCGAAGCAATCCGACCGATCACCCCTCGCAGTTCCGCATTCGTGTTATAATAACTCCTCGGATTGTAACCCTTGGCTTTCAGGGCGAATACTTCTTGGGCAGTTAAACCAAACAGGAAGAAGTTTTCATCTCCTACTGCCTCCCGAATTTCGACGTTGGCGCCATCGAGCGTACCGATGGTGATTGCCCCATTCAAGGCGAATTTCATGTTCCCGGTGCCAGAGGCTTCTTTCCCGGCTGTGGAGATTTGCTCGGAGAGATTGGCAGCAGGGTAAACTCGCTGACCGAGAGAAACTGAGAAATTCTCCAGAAATACGACCTTGAGGCGACCGCGTACATCAGGATCATTGTTGACCACTTTCGCCACCGAGTTGATCAACTTAATGATCTGCTTGGCTAAGAAGTAGCCTGGGGCAGCTTTTCCAGCAAATATGGACGTTCGGGGCAGAATGTCAATATTGCGATCGCGTTTAATGCGGTTATAGAGC
>JAIUYC010000790.1 GCA_020216575.1 Coleofasciculus sp. S288
ATTTGACCGTTGGTATCTGCATCTCGACCTAAAAGAAATTGCACATTTGCTTCGAGTTCCGGCGTTAAGGCTTGCCCCCGATTTTGCAAATCCCTTAAGGCTGAGTCTAATTCCAAGCGGCGCTGGGAACCAAGTGCCAGATTCAAGGCCTCATTGTCCAGAAACCGACCATAGCCTGTTTTTAGGATGGCATCGAAGACGGAATCTGCACTTTGGTATAGGGTTTCGATCAATTCATCGGAGGCGATCGCAAATCCAATCGGTGTAGCTGCCCAACTGATAAAGTCTGGTGCCACCCGAATGAACTTTTGCAGCACTTCATCGGTAACCCACAACACCAAAGGAAAAGGAAAATGTTTGCGGAACTCGTCCCGTGCATGGTTTGTAGCAACGAGCAGTCCATCGAGATCGATGACTGATTCCAAGCCAGAGATAATGATAGCGCTGGGTTGGTCATTGCCCAATTCAGCCCGAATCGTTGTATAAAGGGTTCTGGTATGGGGATGGAGGTCTAGCTCGTGCAACTTTAGGGAACAGCGTTCTCTTAACTGTTGCATCAGGCGCAGTCGCAACTCAGTATAGTTGCAGCGAGCCAAAATCAGGGAGAACTGCCCCTCTGATAAGGCGATCGCACGGAGTAGCGTCCGCAACGAGTCTTCGTTTTTGGCTTTGATATCCTCTGTGTGGTGGCGATCGATTGTCATGAGTTCAATTGCCTTGCTTCTGCCAAGATGGGATTAATGCTGAACCATCCGCCCTGAGCATCCTGATACTCAAACACAAACATGCTGCGCAACAGGGTTTGGTAGCCGTCTTCCCCTTTCACCATCTGGTGTTGGATCACCTGCTGGAGCAATTCCCACTCATCATCGGTCACCGCTCGAGCGAGGGCATCGCGCTGTCTGCGAATTACGTCTTCCAAACACTCCCGTGGGATGGGAGGATCTTGTTGCTGGATACAGCCGTAGAGCAGTCCTAGTAAATTCCGGGCATGGCCACCACTGACGTGGCACAAGCGGTTTAAGGTTTCAGGAGAATCAAACACTTCTGAGATGTACATCAGCCGTGCCTGTGGCTCTTGATAGGGGAAGGCTCTGGCTAAAATCATTTGCCTCAAGAGCGCCATTCCCTCCTCACATTCGCCCCCATCACGAGTTTGCACCCGCACCATCGGCAACAATTTTGGGTCTATCCCAAAGCGATTTCTCAGCCTTCCCCAGTCATTGGAGAACGTTAAGACTAAGGGAATCGTGTAGACAACATGACAGTTTAACTGTTTGAGTTGTTCTCCCCGGTCTACAAACAGGTACTCGGGTTGAGTGCGACCCGTGGACTTGAGCGAGTTATCGATCCGGTCAAGGCTATCGACAATCACAACCAGTCCTTTTTTACCCTTCTGCTTGAGATCTGCGATCGCGGGTTCTAACACCTCATTGTTAATTGCTTCTAAAATCCCATCGGTACGCGGCTCTAAATATTGCCTCAGTTGAGAGCGAAGTTCTGGGCTATTTTTGGCTTTAGCCGTAATCTTAGCCAGACCGAAATTCAGAGAAAACTCTCCGTCTGTGCTGGCAGTGAGTTCTCCAAGACCAGGAACCGAGGCTTCCGTCGAAACCTCAATTTCAGTGCGCAATACCTTAGCAGCATTTTGCAGTAATGCTTTGAAGCCTCGCGGTTGCAGATTGATTTTTGCCTTCTCCAAACTTTCACTGATTTGGTGAGCGATCGCTAGTAAGATATCGGTGACATCAACGTCTGCCATTACTAAGTCTTGGCTAGACTCGAAGTAAACGACATGAAACCGCTGATCTTCTAACTCTTTTTTCAGCCGCAACAACTCGGTAGACTTGCCACAACCAATATGCCCCGTAAATAACTGGCACGTTGGCGCATCTGGAGAGAGGCGAGTAATCGTGCGCTCTAATTGCTCAATAATTTTGCCACCCCGTACCGAGGAGAAATCAATGTAGTACTGCCGATCCTCGGCATTCCCCATAACTAGGGTTTTGCTGGGATTACATGCCTGGTAAAATCTAGCTAAATCCAGTTTCATTTGTCCCTCATTGCTAAGCTTGCTATTTTCTACGGCAGCAGGTATAGGGATTCCGAAAAAGGCGTTGGAAAGTATGCTCTCCGCAAAAGGCCACGGGTGAGTCGCCCCGCCACTCGTTCATGGTTCATGGCGAGGAAGGTGATAGGTATTAGGTGGTAAGTGGTAGGAATCTTGCATGCATCCCACTAACCACTAACCATGAACCATGAACAGCCCCTAATAGCCATGATAACGAGGCAGAGGGAGCCACCCCTCAGACAGCTATAAGCGATCATGCTGTATACTTCCTGGGTCAGTATCCAAATCCAATGCAATTCATCAAAGCCCAGCCGCTGACAGCTGGGCTTCTTTGTGGAAGGGCTTCGCCTAACTTGAACAGGACAGGACTTACGCACAGACACCACATCTGGTAGGGGCATGGCATGCCATGCCCCTACCATTGATGCTTGAGAGACTTTCTTTGCGTAAGTCCTGAGAAATGCGATCGCTCACCCCTTAACTAGTAACTGCTGTACGCTGCGGCAACCTTGGCAGTAGGAAAATCCCTCTAACATACTGGAATCACATCAACTCTATTTGAGAATGAAACTATGCTCAGAAACAGAGCTAGTGCAAGCTGTTAAGCCCTTGGAATTATTCCTGCGCAACAGCGAGGGGCTTGGTCTGTGTAAAAAAACGGGGCTATGCGTAAGCCCAGAGTCATTTTAAACTAGGCTGCTAATCAGGATTCTAAGCACAGCTTAAAAACAAATCTTTTGTCTAAAAGTCTCTAAAACAAATGAGAAATGACAAATCCCAGTTTCAATCCCTGCGCTGGCAGTTGCTGTTGTCCTACCTGGGCGTCATGGTTTCCATTCTAGGAACATCCGCGATCGCTGTTTATCACGTATTTGCTCAAAGTCTCTACCAGCAGATGGATGCGCATCTGCTCACCGTAGCTCAAGCGGCGGCTCATAGTTTGGCGGACATCAAGCAAGATAGAACGGCGGTTGAGAGGGAGGCTAAGCGCGTCTTGGATAACGACGGCGAGTTAGACATTCCCTGGCAGCACTTGCGAGGATTCAACCAAGGTGTAGAATGGTTTGCTCCCAACAAGCAGCGGTTAGCCAAGTCTGGGACGATTTCCCTCAATTTACCGTTAAACGTTGGCTCCCGAACCCTGACGAACGCAAACATCCGCACCCTAACAATTCCGGCACACAGTTACAGCAAAAATAAGCAACTTCTAGAAGGGTATATTCGCGTTAGTGAATCGACTGAAACGGTAGACGATATTTTAATTAAACTGCGTTGGGGTTTAGGTTTAGGGGGTGGAGTTGCGTTGCTCCTCACTGGGATTGGCGGTAAGTGGCTTACAGGACAATCCCTCAAACCCATTGAGTGCAGTATTCAACAACTCAAACAGTTTACCGCTGATGCCTCTCACGAATTACGCAGTCCGCTGACAGCGATTAAAACGGCTGTTGAGGTAATGCAAACCC
>JAIUYC010000791.1 GCA_020216575.1 Coleofasciculus sp. S288
CAATATTCAAGGGCTTGCTCGAACCAAATTAGCTAAGTCTATCTATGATGTGAGTTGGGGAAAGTTCATTACCATACTGGAATCAGTGGTAGTAAAATACGGAGTCCACTTGGTTAAGGTGAACCCCCATAACACAACTCAGAACTGTTCGGGCTGCGGGACAAAAGTACCGAAAACTCTTTCTGTTCGTCTTCATGAATGTCCGAAATGCTCTCTAGAGATGGACAGAGATGAAAACGCTGCTATCAATGTTTTGTACAAAGCCTTAGATGCCGTGGGTCTCACGGCAACAGCCTGTGGAGCTTGATTACGTTGGTCAGGCGATGAAGCAGGAACTTCTAGAGGCGACTCTAGAAGCCCACGTCACAGCGCAAGCTGTGACGTGGGAGTGTCACTAACTCTTGAAAGTTTAGGACGAAGCCTTCTAGCGATCGCGTAGGGGATAATCTAAGTCTGTATTTCAGAAGGCTTCGCCCTGGATATCTAATCAATTAAAAGACAGATAGTTGCTGGGGCTGGTAGTCAGAGCCAAGTTTGTTGGCACAAAAGCCTAACTCTTGGCTTTGTCCAGGTTCGATCGCTCGTCCCCAATCCAGGGGTGTTACTACGTACTGCGAGCCTTGGGGCTGGAAAGTCCCGTTCCAACTATTATTAATGGCTGCTTGATTCATCCGGAATTTAACTTGCCAGTCCCGGACAGTACTGTTGCCTAGATTGGTAACTTGCATGCTTATACAAAATCCGTCTTGCCAATCCGACTGCATGTTAGATGTGACCCTCAGTTGAGCTTGAGTAGCCTTAGAATTTTGAGCCGTTGTATAAACACTAGGATTCAATTGAGAACTTGATTTTGAACTAATGGTAGCAGCAGATACTTGCCGAGGTTGATAGTCAGACCCAAGCTTGTTGGCACAAAAGCCTAACTCTCGACTTTGTCCAGGCTCAATCACCCGTCCCCAATCCGGTGGTGTTACTACATACTTTGAGCCTTGAGATTTGACGAAATTACCGTTCCAACTGTTATTAATTGCGGCTTGATTCATTTGGAACGTCAATTGCCAATCCTGCACACTGCTGTTGCCCGGATTGGTAACCTGCATAGTCATGCAAAATCCGTCTTGCCAATCTGACTGTATATTAGAGGTCACTCTTAGCTGAGATTGACTCGTTGTGGGAACACTAACACGGGGTTGAGATTGGGGAGTTGGGCGGGTAATAGTGGGGTTAGAACTGGGTTGAGGTCTAGGAGTGGAGGAAATGGAAGGAGTAGCGCTTCCGCTTCCAGAAAAACTAGTTGCCACCAACAATCCCTGAAGCAGTTCTTGCTTGGGAGCATCGACGCTTAACCAATCATCTAGCAGGATACCGCCTGTATCATCACTATTAGGATTCCAACTCCAGTAGGCAAAGCTCAGATTTTTTTGACGGATGAAATCCACGAGCTTGCGCTGCCAAATTCCCTCCTTGGAGTCCGCGTCTACCTGCCGCCCCCCAAATTCGCCAATAAAGATAGGAGCAATTCGTTGGGTCGCAATATAGTGCCATCCGGTTTCCCAACGGCTGGAGAGATTATTGGGAAAACGGGCTTCTGAAAACCAAGGTTGATTAAACACCCCAGGACCATATTCATGGGGGGAATAAACGAGTTTGTTAGAACGCGACAACCGTACTGGGAAACGCTTAACTCCCTCTAGGTTGGCACCCATCCAATGGATTTTGAGCTTCTGGCCGGGAACATTATTCTCAACACCTTCAACGACAATCAACCAATTCGGGTTGATGGCAAGGATTGCATTACCGCACCGTTCCGCTGCCAGTCGCCAGTCGGTGGTTCGGTCGTTCGTACCCCAACTAGCTTTACCGTGAGGTTCATTTTTCAAGTCAGCCCCGATGATATTCTTTTGATTTCTGTAGCGGGTTGCCAACAATGTCCAAGTGCTAATCCAGTCTTCTTCGGTGAATCCGTCCCCGTACCACAATTCTGGAATGCGCTGGTCGTTGAGGCGGTGAGAGTCGAGCAGAATGAGCAATCCCTGACGCTCAGCTTCCTGAATAATCGCATCCATAACTTCTAAGGGCGATTTGTCCTGAAGTTCCTGGTTACTGCCGATGCTGTAGTCAATTCCCGTGACTTCTGAGGCTCTGAGAGATTGCACCGAGTAGGGAAGCCGGATGACGTTGTAACCTAAGGTTTTAATCTGCTCGAGCATTTCCTTATAGTCCCGTTTCCATAGACCGTGGGGAGCATGCATTTCTGTCTCGATGCCAAACCAGTTCACCCCTCTCAGGAATACACTTCGACCTCTGGCATCGACGATTTTTGCGCCTTGGGTTGAAAGTGGCAATTCAATCCTTGTTCCAGGGTTAGCGGCATCCACAGGGCTTGGAATCAGCCAGGTCAATCCAATGTGAGACAACAATACTAGGGCTAACCCAAGCCAGACCATTTTTGAGAACCGTCTAAAACGGGTTGGTCTGGATGTAGAGGTGTATTGCAATACGTCGCTACTGCCTTGCGGGTGTGGAGATCGCACTTTACCCCTTGCTAAAGGCTGGTGTGGCTGGAATTGCCCTAAGCGACGGAGAACTGCTAGCGCGATCGCTGATGCGTTCCGGAGTAACCGCAAGAGCGGGTGCAGGAAAAATCTAGACATACTAGACATAGTTGTAGCGGTTGACTTGGTCAGAACAAGAAAACTGAAGTTAACTCGGCTCAATCTGAAAAGAAGAGATGGAGAGAAAATAAATTGCCATTCTCTGTTGGGTATTACCTACAACAAAAGAATAAAAATCTTGTACCCCCGGCTCTCCAGACTCTTTACTCCCTGACTCTATTTTCAGATGAGATACCCTGAGCATTTACTGGCGTTACCCTGGCTCAGTTGACAAAATCTAGCGGTTAAGGTTCCCGTTCGCGACACTTATTGGTGGCCAAAAGTGCCTGCTAGTTTTAGGATAGCAAGTTAACCCAACGACTCTGAAATTTACTGATACTTTTATAACTACGCTCTATAGATACGATTGAAAGTTACTTTCTACAGAGATTAGAAGGGATACAAATAACGATTTGTCGGCTTGTGAGAAATTCGGATTTATGTGCTGGCAAAATTTACGAGAAATTCATCCCTTGAACGCACCCTTCATCAGTGCTTTATGGAAAATCCCCAATCCAGAGATTAACTTAAAAGAAGCATCAGGATAGATAAGTCAATTCAATGTCTGCAATTTCTCCTGTCAAATATTAAACAAGTCTCGGTAACCAACCAAGCTTACTAGATTATCTTCATCATTTTCGACTTTTTCGACTAATACTGGAAACCGTCACTGGAACTATTAATCATGAGCAGCTCTCAACTCAAAAAATTTGTTGTCACACCAGTAGTCCTTTCAGCAGCAGTCTTTGCAGCGCTAACCTTGCCTTTAGCTGTATTTGGCTCCAAACCAGTGACCATCCAACTCCAGTCGGAGCCAGTGTTTCACGGTCAACTCCGGGATGTCGCGACTCCCTATCTTGGCTTAACCAGCGCACTCTC
>JAIUYC010000792.1 GCA_020216575.1 Coleofasciculus sp. S288
GTTGTACATCCATCATTTATGTTGCAGGTGTCTTGACTAATTTTAGAGAGAAGCTACTTTGTCTGAGCCCGAGATAACATAGGTTACTGGGGTAAGCTTTACTCATGACTTTCAAAGGTGCTGTACTATGTATTTGCAGGTTACACCTTGAGAGCTTTTTTACTGCCCAACTGACTTTTCAAACATCCTCTAAGCAAATGAATTCACAACACAAGAATATGCCAGCATTCGCAAACCAGCAAACGTATGATCTGTTTGCACCGGAAGCTTTGGTCAATTCCTATCCACTCTACAAACGGATGCGTGAAGAAGACCCCGTTCATTATTGTGAGTCTCTCGGCTACTGGATTTTGACACGCTATAGAGACGTTGAGGCGGCTTTACGGGATGAGCGTTTGAGTGTAGACCGCACAGCGTTGTATATCAATCAGTTAGGAAATTTGGATGTCAAACAGATCCAGAATTTCCTTCATCTGGTATCAAAAATGATGGTTGAGAAAGATCCACCTGACCACACCCAACTGCGAAAGTTAGCCAATCAGGGATTTACAACTCGTGCTTTGGAAAGCTGGCGATCCATTATCCAGAACACCACCGATCAATTGTTGGATAACGTTCAAAATCACGGCTGCATGAATGTTGTATCCGATTTGTCAATACCACTACCAACGCTCATTCTTACTCAGATATTTGGCGTGCCAGAAACCGACAGAGCGAACTTCATCAAATGGGCAATGGACATTAGCACATTTTTTGGCGTACTGGGCAGCTCAAATATTGAAGAATTTGCACGCAAGGCAGACCTCGCAGCCGCGCAGTTTTCTGCACTAATTAGGCAACTGGTTGAAGAACGGCGTCGGCAACCCGGAACTGACATGATTAGCCTGCTGACCGTGGCCTACGAAGAACAGGGATTTAATCTTGAGGAACTCCCATCTCAATGTATCATGATCTTAAATGCAGGTCTGTTGACCACCACCGACCAGATTTCCAATGGGGTGAATGCACTGCTGCGTCATCCAGACCAACTACAAAAACATAAAAAAAATCCGACTCTGATCAATTCCGCTGTCGAAGAAATCATCCGTTTCGATACTTCTGTTCCTTTTTTCTTTCGGATTGCCAAACAAGACCTTACGATTGGCGGTAAGAACATCACGGCGGGTAGCGTCATCGCACTGGGGCTTGGGGCGGCAAATCATGACCCCCAGAAGTTTGACTCACCGGAGGTTTTCGATATTACACGATCGCCCAACGAACACCTTGGGTTTGGTTCAGGCATTCACTTTTGTCTGGGAGCCGTTTTAGCTCGCATGGAGTTAACTATTTGCCTCGCTACATTACTTAGAAGACTACCGAATCTCAGCTTCGCTCTAGATAAACAAGCTATTCCAACAAAACATACAAGTCTGATCTTCAAGGGGTTCGATTCGCTACCCGTAAAGTTCTAGCAGAGGTTTAAGTGAAACGATTTTGGATTTTGGATTTTGAAACTCTGATTATGAAAGAGTTTCATAAGAAAAAACGGTATGCGGAAAACTCGAGTCTTCAGAGGTGAGCGGGAAGCGACACGGGCGGTTTTAACCGCCTTGGTCTTTCTAATCATTATGCGGATTTTCAATATATGTCCTCTGCCTCCTGCCTTCTGCCTTCTTACACTAGTATTATTGTAGTTTCCCAAAGCGAATCAAACCAGGTAGGTCAGTAGGCTCTAATTTGGCGTTATACTTCTTTTTTAGCTCCTCTTGCAGATTTTCTGATAGGTGAAATAAAAACACATCACTGAATTCATCAGGAATTTTGGGAATGTTGGGTTCAACCACTAACTGAAATCGCGTTTTTGAATCAAGCAGATAGCTGAGCGAAATGATATTGCCCGTATTAGTATCAGATGTATTACTAATAACAAGTGGGCGAGGGGCTTGGTTGATTAGACGAGCGATTTGGGAATTGTGATGGCCAACTACTTTATTCCACCAAGTATCGGCTTGGGAGCTAACGACACATGAGGCAATTCCCAGAGAAATCAGGATAGCCATTAGTCCTTGCCAAACCTTCTGTTTTGAGAAACTAGCCACGGATATCTGAGTAGCAAACAGATAAGCAACCGCTAGCTGAATTCCGATGTAACAGGGTACGAAATACCGACTGGAAACGGAACGCCGCCCCCCTAAAAGTAAATCGGGTAGAATGAGTGCGATCGCTGTTACTCCAATTAACGTCAAAACAAACAACCAAACTTCTTGAGGAGTATGGCGGTAGAGTAAATAAATCGCATATCCTGCCCCAATTAGCAAAACAGGAGGAACTAAATAGGTAAATGGATGATCGATATCTAAACAGAAGTCAACAAAATTAGCACTGACATGCAGCCCCCAAATTTTTACCAGAAAAGAAAGGTCTTTTTGGGAATTCACCCACGCAGTTTTTTGCTGAAGTTCATTAAAGTTAGTAATCATAACAAATACCCAGGGGGCAAATCCTAGAACTCCTGCTCCTGACGCAACGAGATAAGATGCAACCGTCTTACTCAATCTAAGCTTTTCCCTGAAAACTACATAAATTCCATGTCCAATAGCAACAAACCCAGAAAATAGAAAGGTGTAGAGACTCAGTGCCAAAGTGACTGCATAAATTCCCCAACTCAACTTTGTTGTGAGGCGCATGGCTCGTAAGAGTGCCACGCTTGATAATAATATCGTTACAGTCCACAAACTATACTCTCGTGCTTCCTGTGCGTAGAGGGCGTGGAAAGGAGAGACAGCTAGAAATGCAACGGCAACCCATCCGACTAGTGGCGATTTAAATAATTCCAGGCAGAGCCAATACATACAAGGAAACACCAGCAAGCTGAATAGGGCAGATAAGCCTCTAGGTGTTCTCATAAAATCACCAAATAGCTGCATCCAAAATCGCACCAGTAGGTAATAGAGCGGTGGATGTTCGGGATTTTTAACCAAAGAATTGATTGTATCACCTAAGCTTTTTTCAGGGCTGATGCGCTGATACTTCTGCAAGTCTTCAATGCCAATGATACGGCCATCAAAGACTTGCTGGACGACTTCTTCTTGGGTGTAGCCAAAACTCCGTATTGAAGTATAAACCTCATCATGCCAATAGATTTTCTGCTCTAGATTGTAGAAGCGAAAAAAGATACCCACGACTAAAAGGACAACAAGGAAAAACCGTAACCCAGTTGGCGGTAGCCACGACTTTGGCAGTGATTCGCTTTTCATTGGCTATTCAATAGAGTTCTTGCAACAGACAATTTTCATCCCGTTGTTGTTCTAAGCTAACGCGCATTTAAGAAAGCAATTTGGTAATTTGTCGGATTACCGTAAGACAGGCATGCAAGCCTTGTCTGGAATATGCAACCTAGATACACATCAGCTTACCTATCACCCCTTTCTTCGCCTTTTATGCAAGAAACCCAATTTATAGCACTTCTCGTAGTCATGATGTACAACTTGAAAGCTGAAAGGTTATAAATCAAGGACTCTGGTGTACATCACGAGAGTGGGAACCG
>JAIUYC010000793.1 GCA_020216575.1 Coleofasciculus sp. S288
TAGCCGACTTATTGGCAGGAAAGCAGCCCGAACTCTGCGTCGCGGCAATTCACTCCGTCTGCGCTCACTACTTACCGCCAGTTTTGCGACAATTTTGCCATAACTATCCAGAGGTGCAACTGCGGGTGACGGCCTTAGGGAGCGATCGCGCTCTCAAAGTACTGCGCGATGGTCTAGTGGATGTGGCGATTGTCATGAACAATCGCTTTCTAACGGCTGGTCCAGAAATGGTGGTTGACGTACTCTACGATGAGCCAGTCGAAGTTTTGATGTCATCAAACCATCCCCTAGCTAAGCACGAACAAGTCCCTTGGTCAGAACTCATTCACTACCCGCAAGTCGTCTTTAAAGATGGCTACGGAATGCAACGCCTGGTACAGGAACGGTTTGCTTATTTGGGAGCAACCCTCCAAACTGTAATGGAGTTGAATACTCTTGATGCCTTCCGAGGAGTCGTGCGTCAAGGAGAACTGGTTGCCCTATTACCCCAGTCTGCCCTAATTGAGGCACTGAAAGACCCAACTCTAGCCGTGCGCTCCATCGCCCCTCTACTAGAGTCACAGACTGGACTGAACAACATTGTCGGTAATGTCACGCCGTCAGATGACCGCCTGAATCGTCAGGTCGTCTTGGTCACAACTCAAGACCGCCTTCAGATTCCCCCGATTCAACACTTTTGTCAACTGGTGCGCCAATTGGCTAAGCCAAATGTCAACCCTTTGAGTAACCAAAAGGCAGTCTGAAACTCAACTTAGTCAGTTGTCCGTTGTTTCCCTACTGACAACTGACAACTGACAACTGACCAATGACCCCAGAAAACTGCCATGAGCTATGCCTTTAGAGAATTTTTAAAGAAAGTGGGCAGTGGTGTCCACACCGGTGAAGATTTAAGTCGTGAGGAAGCAGCAACAGCGATGCGGATGATGCTGTTGCAGGAAGCTACTCCTGCCCAGATTGGGGCGTTCATGATTGCCCACCGGATTAAACGGCCCAGCAGTGAAGAACTTGCCGGAATGCTAGATGCTTATGACCAAGTCGGACCCAAGCTGCAACCTTGGGGAGTGAGGAAACAGAGCGAGGGAGAACCGGAGAAGCCGATTTCCTGCCCCTCTCCGCAAACGGTAACAGTATTGGGAACTCCTTATGATGGGCGATCGCGAACAGCACCTGTGACTGTGCTAACAGCGCTTGTTCTTGCCAGCGTGGGTGTGCCAGTCCTGATGCATGGGGGGGATTGCATGCCGACTAAGTATGGCGTTCCCGCGATCGAGCTTTGGCAGGGGTTGGGGGCTGATTTCTCAAAACTAACGCTAGCGCAGGTTCAGCATTTACTAGAATCAATCGGCTTGGGATTTATCTATCTGCCACGGCACTTTTCCCACGCTCATGAGTTGGTTCCCTACCGAGATCAAATTGGCAAACGTCCACCCATAGCAACCATAGAGCTAATTTGGTCTCCTTATCAGGGAGATGTTCATATTGTGGCGGGTTACGTTCATCCTCCCACAGAAACCCTGTTCCGAGAGACATTAGCACAGCGGGGAGCGACTCATTTTACCTTGGTCAAGGGATTGGAAGGGAGTTGCGATCTGCCCTGCGAACGTACAGCGATTATTGCCATCAGTCAGCCCAATTCTAGTGAATCCTTTGAGCGCCTCCTGCTGCATCCTCGTGACTACGGTTTTGGGGGTAAGGAAATCCCTCTCGACTCAACCCCTCAACTGTTAGACCAAATGCGAGATGTTTTGCAAGGCAACTCCTCGGAATTGATGCCAGCAGCCATCTGGAATGGTGGGTTTTACCTTTGGCGTTGTGGCGTCTGCCCGGATTTGCCAACGGGTTTAGCCAAAGCTGAAGCGTTATTCACAAGCGGCCAAGCTGCTCAAAAACTAGAGGAAATCGGGAATGCGATCGCCTCAACCCAGCTTGCTCATCACTCTTAACAAGGTTGTAGGTGGCAGGTATTAGGTGTTAATAGAACCTAATACCTAACACCTGTCGTTCAGTTATCGGTTAGAGGGAGTGGGAGTAGTAGCATCCGGAACAATAGGAGTTAATGGAGTTGGTGTTACTGGTGTCAAGTTTAAATCGGGTATTGTCTCCGGAACATTGGGAGGTAAGGTTGGGTTTGGGGGCGGCGGCGGTACCAAGGTAGGAGCTAAATCGCGGGCATAATCTACAGCACCAATACAAGTTTCCATTGCTCTGGCAGAGGAAAGGTCAGTTGCCCGATTCAACCCAATCACACACTCAGCAAAACGAACGGGCAGAAGGCTGCGGCGGCAGTTATCAATCACCGAGAGTACTTCTGAGTTTTGAGTGCGGTTGCTGATATAAAACACGCAATTTGCCATTTCTACAGGCCGTCGTACTCGCCGACAGGCAGCGAGAGCCTGATCTGAGATGGTTGGCGTCACTGTACTGATTCTGAGGACGCATCGAGATACATCCTTGGGATAGAGCGCCTCTGCACAGGCCTGTGTTGCCAGTTCTGGAGCAATGTTGGCACGCAGGAGTTCGGCGGCACAGACTTGATAGTCAGTTACGGCAGCGCTGGCTGGGCGACTAGGAATGGCTAGGGCTAACAAGCTAGCAACTGCCAGGTGACTGGCACAGAATTTGAAATAAGGTGAAAGGGTAGGCTCTTTAAAGCCCAGATGGCATCCAAAGGGACTTTGCCTAATCATGGTGGTTTCCTATAAAGATTTCACAGCATATGCTACAGGGTTTAGCGCTTTCAAGCATGAGCGAGAAACGTAGCATCCGTCAATAGTAAAGTTCTTTGCATTTCTAGCCAGAGACAGATGCGATTTTTGAATAGGCAATCAACCGCTATTTTTTCTCTCAACAGCCACCACCAAAATGTAAAGTGATGTTGCAGCCCGTTTAAAAATATATTGAGAAATGACTTAAACCTGGGTGAGGCACTTATCCTGGAAACTTAAAGAAATGTGTCAAGGGATGTTATGGATAAATTAAGCAAGTATCGTGTCATTTGCACCCTAAGCTTTGGCGACATCTACGGACAAATCATTATTTGGTTGATCGTCATTTTCATTAGTCTTGCGACTGCCCTGGCGCTTTGGAGTGCCGATCGCCAAATCTACGCCTTAGCTACTGTAGGACTAATTCTAGTGCTGTCTCTACCCTTCTTGCTGTTTGCCTTCGTGACCACACTCCTCAACCATATTGAGATTTCTCCGATGGACACGGAAGAAACAACTCAAACCGTCCGTGGAAGCTCTGGCAGAACACCAGTCGAAACAACAACTTAACTGATTTTTGAATTTTAGATTTGGGATTGAAATCGAAAGAATTCCCTACCTTTCAGTGGGGAATTTTTTATTCGGGTTCAGAATCAATAACGAAGGTAGAAATTCCGAGCCAAGACGAGAGATGCTAGAACACGATGTCATTATTGTCGGGGGAGGATTAGCGGGGTGTCGTGCGGCGTTAGAGATCAAGCAGACTGACCCCAACCTAGATGTCGCCCTCGTTGCCAAAACTCACCCAATTCGCTCCCA
>JAIUYC010000794.1 GCA_020216575.1 Coleofasciculus sp. S288
GTTCAGGACTTTTAGAAGAATGTCGCAAACTCAAAGGCTGTGCCACCGGACAAGCCAAGCTCACTCGCGGCCACAACTTGCCCGCACAGTGGATAATCCATACCGTTGGTCCAGTTTGGCAAGGCGGCACTCAAGGTGAGGATGAGTTGTTAGCTCAATGCTACCGCAATAGCTTGGCATTGGCAGAACTTTGCCCCATCGAAACAATCGCCTTTCCCTCAATAAGTACCGGAGTCTATAGGTTCCCGATTGAGCGAGCCTCTCGAATTGCCGTCAGTGAAGTCAAGCGATTTTTAGAAAAAAATACCTCAATTGAAAAGGTTATTTTTGTTTGCTTTTCGAGCGAGGACTTTAATTGTTACTTAACGACTGTCGGAGAGATTGTTGGCTCGAACCAAGCAGTGCGATCGCGAAAAGTAGAGAGTCTTCAAGGAAAGAGGTAATATCAAAACATGAAGAGAACCTCTCTTTCTTTCCTGGAGCGAACTGGAGTGCCTGGAGCGGTAGTCTGCGGCAAGCTGCGATGCGTCTATGCTTGAGTTCCTAGGTGAAGATTTCAGAATCTATCTTTGCGTAAGAATCTTCATCAGCTCTCTGGAAAGCTGGGCGTTCCATCAGCCTAGTTATATAGGCTTTGACGGGATTATCTTCAGAGAGCATCCCTAATCTTATCCATCGGCAACCTCTTTTTCAGTCCAAGCAGAGACCTCAAAAGCCAAGTTACCAGCTATCCGCACGTAAAACAGCTCATGGAATCCTTCTGCATAAGAGGGGATCGCTAGTTTTTTGCGTGTTGCATAAATCCCCGCGTCTGGCACTCTGGCTTTACCCGTTCGTTGTTCGTTACGCTCCAGGCATCGGTTTAACTGCGATTCAAAGTAATACCCGATGATTTTAGGGCCATAGGCGTTGCCCAGCTCAACATCACCGCACGATCTTCAACCGTTGGATTAGTGTTGTCTACCACAACCGACAGAGGAAGAACACCAGCAGTTGTTAAGCTTGATTGAGAAGACGTGCTGGAGTTGTATGGCAAACCCTACGACCCGGATTACCCTCTAAAACTTTGTAGTTCAAGCCTGGAGAGAATAATGGGCAATGCCTACCTTCCGTTCAATTCTGTCCATCTACTGAACACTCAGTTTATTGCCTGATTAATTGAAAACAATGCTAGAGCAGAAATTAGAGCAGCTAAAAACAATATTTACTGAAATGGAACGGGCGTTAATTGCCTATTCCGGAGGAGTAGATAGCACCTTAGTTGTGAAGATTGCTTACGATGTTTTGGGCGATCGCGCCTTAGCCATCACCGCTGTCTCACCTTCTCTCCTCCCAGAGGAACTCGAAGACGCCAGCATCCAAGCTGCCACCATCGGAATTCCTCATGAAGTGGTGGATACGCATGAGATGGACAATCCCAATTACACCTCCAACCCTGTCAACCGCTGCTATTTCTGCAAAAGCGAACTCCACGATACTCTCAAACCCCTAGCCCTTCAGCGAGGGTATCCCTATGTGGTGGATGGGGTAAATGCTGACGATTTGGGAGACTATCGTCCGGGAATTCAGGCAGCGAAAGAACGAGGGGCGCGATCGCCTTTAGCTGAAGTGGGAGTTACCAAAGCAGAAGTGCGCCAACTCTCCAAACAACTAGGGCTTCCCTGGTGGGACAAACCCGCGCAACCCTGCCTCAGTTCCCGCTTCCCTTACGGCGAAGAAATCACTGTCGCCAAGCTGCAACGAGTAGGGCGTGCTGAGATTTATCTACGTCGTCTGGGTTGGAAAAATCTTCGCGTTCGTTCCGAAGGTGATACTGCCCGGATTGAGTTACTGCCAGAGCAAATCAAGGAGTTCGTCTTAACGACTGATTTACTAACACTGGTATCTGTCTTTCAAGACTATGGTTTTCTCTACGTCACCCTCGACTTAGAAGGCTATCGCAGTGGCAAGTTAAATCGAGTGTTGAATCAGGACGCGCTGGGCGTCAAAGCTTGAGGGCTAGATTGGGGATGCGGTAGATAGTGTGTTGAGTATCAAGGGCGATCGCAAATTCAAAGAAGCGATTGCTCTGTACGGGCGAACGGTAGGGGCGGGTTTAGCGAATAACTTTTGACATTAACCGATCGCTTTTGTTCAAAACCCGCCCTAAACTTTTGACATTAACCGATAAATGTTCTCTAAAATCTGCCCTTCCCATCAGTCGCTTGGGCGGGTTTTGACTGTTAAGTTGTCTGTAGGTTGACACAATTCCTGGCTAAACCCGGCCCTACAACAATGTGTTAAAATCCCAAAAATTGAACGATTTCAGCGCGATCGCCTTTCACCGAAGCGGGCGTTACCAAAACCGGAAATATGATGAGATTTGTCTAAAAAAATAACCCTCCATTTAGAGGGCTATCACAGCAGAGTCAGTTAAATCAATATCAATAAAGTAACCCGTTAAAATCTCCCAATCATCTCTAAGTAGCAGCCACCTGAACTTCTTGATTAACTGGGTTAACTAACTCTCGGAACTGAACAACATCTTGACGGGGATCAGCATGACTGACTTGCACCTCCAAGCGATCGCCTAACTGTACCGATCGCCGAAAACGCATGGCCAACTCCATTCCTAATTCTTCCAACAGAATCAGTCCCAAGTTGTCGTTTTCTCGCAGCCAGCGTAAAACCAACGCCTGCCACACTTCTTCGGGATGACGCCGCAAATATTCCAATGCCCAATACCGATTGGTTTGACGTTCCACCAGAGTTGCCTCAGATGCTGCGCTGGTTACGCTCTGCATCGTTTCTTGCAACTGTTCGGCAGAAAATGGCAGTGAATCGCCCCGTAGATGTGCTTTGAGTTGAAAATGAGTTAGCAAGTCAGTATAGCGGCGGATTGGGGAAGTTACCTGAGTATAAGTACCCAACCCCAAACCAGCATGCCGCACGGGTGTAATGCTCATTTCACTGCGAGGCATGCACCGACGCACGGCACAGGCACGAACCGGACCGGCTGGTAGTAGCAACAATTCTTCTTCCGAGGGAAGTTCTGGCTGGGGCTGCCCTCGATACGGGATGGGAAGTTGATGAACTTGACCGTAGTGTCCTGCCACTTCACCCGTCAGAATCATCATTTCCGCCACGAGTTCCCGTGCTCGCGAATCGTCTAAAACCTCAATGCTGATTTCCGCATCATTTCGGACTTTAATCACCGACTCGGGCATGTGGATGCTAATTGCCCCCTGAGACTGTCGCCATGCCTCCCGACGTTTCGCCCAATCTGCGATCGCCGCAATTTCCGGTTCCGCCCGTATCCCTAACTCCAACATCTCATCGACATCGTCGTAGGTCAGGCGATAGGTTGGCTTGATTAGGCTGGGATGAATGCTGTAGTCTTGAATGTTGCCGTCTTCATCTAAGATGACACCAAAGCTCAAGGCTGGACAAACCTGACCCTGAACCAAACTCATCGGACCGGTTGCCAGTTCCGGCGGGAACATGGGAACCATTCCAGTTGGCAGATACACTGTGGTACTACG
>JAIUYC010000795.1 GCA_020216575.1 Coleofasciculus sp. S288
GGCATGAGAAACTGGGGGATAATTTCTTCGCAGTGGTCGCTGACAAACACCTGGTTGCAGAACAGCTTGATGTTCCCCTTGGTTACGTCTACGTCCGGCTTCAGTTTGGGGAAGTAGAGAATGCCGTTGAGCAGGAAGGGATAGTCGGTATTCAGATGTATCCACAGCAGTGGCTCTTCCTGGAACGGGTAAAGGTAGCGATAGAACTCTAGATAATCGTCTTTGGTCAGGTTTTGCGGCGATTCCTTCCACAGTGCCTTGTGCTTGTTGAGTACCTCGCCATCCATCTTGATGGGTACGGGCATGAAATCACAGTAGGCTTTTACCAACTGTTGAATTCGCAGTGGTTCCAGATACTCCTGTTCCTCGTCTTGAAGGGTGAGGGTAACGGTGGTGCCGCGCTGGGTGCGGGTTGATTCTTCGAGCTGGAAAGCAGGTGAACCGTCGCAAGACCAGTGTACTGCCTGCGCTCCAGCTTTGTAGGAAAGTGTATCAATTTCAACCTTACTCGCCACCATGAAGGAGGAGTAGAAGCCCAGTCCAAAGTGACCGATAATCTGTTGGTCGGCGTTTTTCTGGTATTTCTGGATAAATTCTTCAGCGCTGGAGAAGGCAACTTGGTTAATGTATTTCTTGACCTCCTCGGTAGTCATCCCAATGCCGTTATCGCTGATAGACAGGGTTTTGTTGGTTTTGTCAATGCGGATTTCAATTTCCGGTTCCTCTAAATCACCGTCCACTTCGCCGGCATAGGCCACCATCTTCAATTTCTGGATGGCGTCCACGGCGTTGGAAATCAATTCCCGCAAGAAGATTTCGTGGTCGGTGTAGAGAGACTTCTTGATAATGGGAAAGATATTCTCTGTATGAATAGTGATATTGCCCTGTTCTAAGATCGTCATGAGTGCAGCTTGATATATTAGAGGGTCTTCAAGACGATTTTGCGCGATCGCACTTGGTTTTGGTTCAAGGATTGCCCCCCAAGCTGATTCGGATTTCCCTACTCCGTTGGGTGGGAGACAGGGTGAGGGGGAGACGGGGAGACGGGGAGAGGGATTGATGGTTTTTCCCAAAATCTGAAAGTATGCAATTTAAATGCGCATTAGCTTAAACACGTTAGGGCTTTTTACGCTTCGCGAGAGTCATCAAGGTTTGGGCTTGTTGGGGGGGGAGGAGAGTGGCGATCGCAATTTTAAATAAAATAATCGACATGAGCTGCGTTTTTTTCAGCCAGGTCGGGTCATTCCTGACAGCCTGCCAGAGAAATCGTGTAGCCGTTAATCCTCTGCGTCGTTCTGGCAGTCCCTCCAACGTTTTAATCGTCAGGTACTTGTAGCGGTTCCCTAGCACTTCCCTCTTTAAGGATTTTAGCGATTCAGGAGACTGAGCAAACGCTTTTTCAATAACTCGCAAGCTTCCCGCTTCCATCTTCCAAACATTAGAGGAACCAGAGTTAGCACAAATTCGATATAAAATTTGTACAGATGGCACAGCTACAAATTCATAACGCGCCGCCAATCGGAGCCACATATCCCAATCCTCAGCCGGAGACACCCACGAATCGAATTCCCCCACTTCAGCTAAAGCCTGTCTGCGAATTAAAGGATTAGAGCCACTTTCCACAAAATCCCTCAATAATAGCTTCTCATACACCTTGCCATTGGCAATCATGTGACCCCCCGGACGTAAAAATTGTCCCGACTCATCAATCCAATCCGTCCAGCTATAGGCAACAGCGGCTTCAGGATTGGCTTGCAATGCCTTGAGTTGAGCTTCTAGCTTATCAGGAGTCCAGAGGTCATCAGCATCGAGGAAGGAAATATATTCACCCGTCGCTTGGGCAATTCCTCGGTTCCGACTCACCGATACCCCGGCATTGGGGTAGGAGAAAATCTTGATGCGTGGATCTGAAATGCTAGAAACAACCTCTAACGTTGAGTCTTGAGACCCATCGTTGATGATGATAACTTCTAAGTTTAGAAGGGTTTGATTTAAGACCGATTTAACTGTCTCTTTAATCGTTCTCTCGCCATTATAAACCGGAATAATTACAGATATGATTGGCATTGATTTAGCTGCACGTTGAGCTATTTTCTCTTCAAGGTATCTCTAATCGAATGTATCCATATAACGTTTGAATATCTGATAATTTCCCAAATTTAGCTAACAATAGCTGAGCCTGTTGAGGTGACAATAAAGTAGTCACAGCAATTTTAAACAAAACTTTAAATAGAACACGAGTTCGGAGCAATGATGGATCGTTTCTAACAGCTTGCCAGAAAAATCGAGCTGCGGCTAAACTTCTCACTCGTTCTGGCGAACCTTCAAGGGCTTTACCAGTCAGATACTTGTAAATGTTAGCAAAGCTGTAGCGCTTCAGGTAATGTAAAGATTCAGGAGCCTGAGCAAAAGCTCGTTCAAAAACTTTTAGAGATGCCACTTCCTGCTTCAAAACGTTAGCAGACATTGAACTGGCAGATACTCGATATAAAATCTGAGGAGACGGCACACAGACAAATTCATATCGAGCCGCTAATCGCAGCCACATGTCCCAATCCTCAGCGGCGAAAAGTGACTCCTCAAAACAACCTACCTCGCTTAAAGCTTGCCTACAAATCAGAGCGTTGGAACCATTTTCTAAAAAATTAACTAATAAGAGTTTGGCATGCACGTTACCTGTTGCAGTAATGTAGCTCCCTCGACGACAAAAACCATTCGATTCATCAATATAATTCGTCCAGCTATAGGCTACCTTGGCGTTAGGATTCTCTTGAAGCGCTTTGTATTGAGCCTCTAACTTAACAGGTGTCCAAAGGTCATCGGCATCGATAAAGGAAATGTAATCACCAGAAGCCTGGTAAATTCCTCGGTTCCGACTAGCAGACAGTCCACCATTCGGATAAGAAAATACCTTCAATCGGGGGTCTTTTATGCGCTCAACAATTTCTAAAGTTTTGTCTTGTGAGCCATCGTTAATGATGATTAATTCAAAATCGGATAAGGTTTGGTTTAAAACCGATTCTATCGTTTCTGATATCGTTTTTTCCCCATTGTAAACGGGAATAATAACAGAGATAAGTGACATTTAATCTTGCCTCACCTAGAAAGCTAACTTAATTCCGAAGGTTCGACTCTGAGGTGAACCAGTAAAGCATTTATATTAGAGTAGTTTTTAATTTTAGTTAGCAAAAACTCAGCTTTTTGAGAGGGCAGCAATAAAAATATTACGATTTTAAGCAGGAGTTTAACTATCACTTTCTTCCGAAGCAGAGTCGGATCGTATTTGATAGCTAGAGCAAGAAGCCGTGCAGCTTCTAACCCTCTTTGCCTGCTAGGAGGGTCGTTGAGTAATCTGAAAAGATCGAGCTTATAAAAGTTGGCTATACTATGCTGTTTTATTAATTGAGATAAAGCTTCAGGAGTTCGCTCAAACGCTCGTTCTCTCACGAGTAAACTGGTTGCTTCATGCCTACGGATATGACTAGACATCGAATTAGGAGAGATGCGATATAAAACT
>JAIUYC010000796.1 GCA_020216575.1 Coleofasciculus sp. S288
TCATCTGAAAGCAGAAAATACTCTAGATTTTCTAACTGAGTTTGTACGGCGGCCAGTTGGGACTGGAATTGCGATCGCTCCCAATCCCCTGTTTCCAGTTGGGTGCGCAGTTCCAACAGTTGAAACTGAAATTTAGCCATTTCCTGATTAGCCGTTTCTAGTTGCGTTTCCAACTCCAGGGGTTCAGTTGAAAGGCTTAGGTGCTGTTGGTTGAGCGTTTCTAGCTCGGTGTGCAGAGTCAAAAGCTGAGTCTGAAGTTGTGATCGCTCCTGATTTGCTGTTTCCAATTGGGTACACAGTTCCAACACTTGGAACTGGAGTTGGGCAAGCTCATCGCTCGTTTCTGGCGGCGTTTCTTGCTCCAAGCGTTCAGACGGGAGTTCCCCACCCTCCTGATGGATAGAGCCTGACAGGGCTGACACTTGGGAGTGCAGTTGCGCAAGCACTTGATTAGTGTTGTCAAATTGGCTTTGGAGTTGTGAGAGTTGAGAATGGAGCTGAGAGCGCTCTTGATTGGTATTCTCTAACTGGGTTTGTAGTACTGATAGTTGAGAGAGTAGCTGAGAGTGTTCCTGAGCCGATGTTTCTAATTGAGTTTGCAGTTGTGAGAGTTCAGAGGGGAGCAATGAACCCGTTTGTACCTGTTGCGATCGCCCTTCCAGTTCATCCAACCTTGCTTCGAGCTGAAAAATAGCCTGTTTTGTACGTTCTTGGCTGATTCGGTTGCGGGCGTTTAGACGAGTGTAAGTAATTAACCAAGTAACTATGGCACCAATTATCAATCCTATTAAAATAAGTAATTTGTCCATTGGCTATATTGGCTGAAATGAAAGGGATTCTATGGTGTTCTACAAATTCTTGAGAGCTGGAACGTTGCTAACCGTATAAAAAGAATCATAGGGCTTATTGCATTCTTTTTTTCGTAAAAATAGCAGTCCCTTATCTTTTACTCCAAAATGTTGCCATTCTTTAAGTTTGATAACTATATTTAAATATCAGAGTAAAATTAATAATAAACGTACTATATACAGTCTAAATGATTCATTAAATTATCTCTTCTCTTCTCTTTCTCTGTTCTGTGTTCTAGAGCGCCTCTGTGGTAGCCTGCGGCAAGCCGCTCCGCCTCTACGTAATTGTTCAAAACTCAAATAGACTAGCTATTCTGGTTAGAATTAAAAAATATAAAAAATAGTTATTTCAACTTAAAATGGAAACAGATTGAGGCGTATAGAAATGAAATTCCACGAACAAAACATTGAAGCATTTATTCAGTTATTAAAGAGCCAGCGATCGCTTTTTTCAGCTCAAGACAGAGCTAGCCTGGATAAACTCATCGCCAAGCTTCCCGATGATGAGGAGAAAATTTCTGAAGCGATCGCATCGTGGTACGAACAACGCCCAAAAATTCTTGATGCTCAGCTAGACATCCTTAACACTCTGCTGACTAACGAACTTCACGCAAGTCGAACAATTGGCACTCCAAACACCGACGATGACAAAGATTACCGAAAAAATCTCATTGATGCAATTGGGTTGAGTACGGGTTAAGCTCAATCCTAAAAGTGAAAAGTGAGCAGTGATTAGTACATCACGGCGGAAATAAAGCTACCATTAAAAAAAACTGAAACGCTTACCATATAAGCTTTTTGACTTTTGACTTCCGTGAAGCGGTACTAGTTTTCTAGTCGTCATTGTTGGGAGTAAGAGTCCCCGTCATCTTCAGCCTGAGTTATATTACTGAATTGATGCTCTATTTCAAGAATCGGTCTTTAAAAATTTTTCTGATTCTGCTGAGTTTTGTTGTAGCAGCAGTCTTGAGTTTGAACGCTCCTCTTTTCGGTTTAGGCAGAACTGAAATCCTTTGGGATACTTGGGGAGTCCCGCATATCTATGGGAAAGACGCTCAAGGGTTATTTCAGGGATTTGGCTGGGCGCAGATGCAGAGTCATGGGGATTTAATCCTGCGACTGTACGGTCAAGCACGAGGACGGGCGGCTGAGTATTGGGGAGAAACGTACCTGGATTCGGACAAGTATGTGAGAACCATGGGAATTCCCCGTCGGGCGAGTGAATGGTATGAGGCACAGAGTCCGATGATGCGCCGCTATCTGGATGCGTTTGCTGCTGGGATTAATGCCTATGCCAAGGAACATGCCGATCGCATTACCGATGAAGTCGAGCAGGTGTTACCTGTCAATGGGGTTGATGTCCTCGCTCACGTACAACGGGTAATTCATTTCCATTTTGTTGTCAGTCCGCAGAGTATTGCCAGTCTCCGTTCCCGTCCCAGTCCAGTGGGTTCCAATGCTTGGGCGATCGCTCCTTCCCGTTCAGCGAGTGGGAACGCCATGCTGCTGGCGAATCCCCATTTGCCTTGGTCTGACTTGTATCTGTGGTATGAAGCACAGTTAACAGCACCCAGTATGGATGCGTATGGGGTGGCGTTGGTGGGGATGCCGATATTGGCGATCGCATTTAACGACAATCTGGGTTGGACGTTTACCGTAAACACCCACGATGGTTGGGATGCTTACGAACTGACACTAGCCAATGGAGGGTATCGTTGGAATGGTGGCGATCGCTCGTTTGAAACGGAAACGCAAACCCTGAAAATCAAGCAGGCAAATGGAACGCTGCGCGAAGAACAACTCGTCATCCGACGTTCGCTCCATGGGCCTGTCGTAGCTCAAAATGAGGGTAAAGCAGTAGCATTGCGCGTGGTGGGGTTAGACCAACCTCACCTGATGGAACAATTCTGGGACATGGCACAGGCAACTAACCGGAGAACGTTTGAAGCTGCCTTACAGCGCTTACAGTTGCCGATGTTCACGATCATGTACGCTGACCGTGAGGGACACATCCTGCACCTGTTTAACGGTCAAGTGCCAATCCACTCACAAGGGGATTGGAAGTACTGGCAGGGCGTTGTTCCTGGTGACACGTCTGCTACCTTATGGACTAAAACCCATCCCTATCGCGACTTGCCCCGCGTCCTCGATCCCCCCAGTGGCTGGTTGCAGAATGCCAACGATCCACCTTGGACGACGACATTTCCGCGAGTCCTGAATCCCGCGAATTATCCGCCCTATATGGCACCGCGTTTTATGCATCTACGGGCGCAACGTTCCGCTCAAATGCTGATGGAGGATGAGAAAATTAGCTTTGAAGCGATGATTGCCGATAAGTTTTCATCTCGCATGGCGTTGGCCGATCGCATCTTGGATGAGTTGATTCCGGCAGCGCGGCAGTTCGGGGGGGAGTTAGGGAATCAGGCGGCTGATGTCTTGGAAGCATGGGATCGCAAAACGGATGCTCAAAGCCGAGGGGCAGTACTGTTTGCAGTCTGGGCGCGATCGATGCCTGGTTCTAACTGGTTTGCAACGTCTTGGAACGAAACCTCACCCCTGACAACACCAGACGGTTTGGCAAACCCCGCAGAGGCAGTAAAGGTGTTGGGGGCAGCCGCCAATACGGTTAAATTCCTTTATGGGTCACTCGATGTGCCGTGGGGTGAAGT
>JAIUYC010000797.1 GCA_020216575.1 Coleofasciculus sp. S288
CTGCTTTCTTAAATGCGCGTTAGCTTATTACCAATTACCCAACAAATTTACCAGGCAGCAACATACTGTCTAACGGCTTCGGCAGAATCCAACTGTAACATCGCAGATGCGATCGCTTCTGCCTCACTCTTGGTTAACTTTGAAATAGCTGCCTTCACAGCCCCAATTGCTGGCGGGTTCATACTCAACTCATCCACTCCCAACCCCATTAAAATCGGTGTCGCCAAGGGAGACGATGCCAATTCCCCACAAACCCCAACCCGAATCCCCGCCTCACGAGCGGCTTTAACCGTTTGCTGAATCATGCGTAGCACGGCGGGTTCAAATGCATCGGCGAGAGGAGCTACCTTGGTATTGGTGCGATCGGCTGCCATCACGTATTGGCTCAAATCATTCGTGCCAATGCTGAAAAAGTCCACTTCTTCTGCTAATTGATCGGCAACGGCAACGGCTGCCGGAACTTCCACCATGATGCCGACTTTCATGGCTTCATTAAAAGGGATACCGGCTTGACGCAGTTCAGCTTTTGCAGTGTTAAGAATTCTTTTTGCTGCCCGAACTTCCCTCACGCATGTCACCATAGGAAACATGACTTTAATAGGATGCTGGTAGCTGGCTCGCAGAATTGCCCGAAGTTGGGTTTTGAGCAAATCCGGACAATCCAGCAAAAAGCGAATTCCCCGCCATCCTAGGAACGGATTGGCTTCTGGTGGTAAATGTAGGTAAGGAAGCGGTTTGTCTCCACCAATATCCAAGGTGCGGATAATCAGGGGATGAGGAGATAGGATAGTTGCGATCGCTTGATAATTTTCCAGTTGCTCTTCCTCAGACGGAGCGCTGGCTCGTTCTAAATAAAGAAACTCACTTCGCAGCAATCCCACTCCCTCAGCACCGTTGTCTATAGCGATTCGAGCATCAACTACTCCGCATATATTTGCCATTACTGTAATGGGATATCCATCGCTGGTAATTGCAGGTTGTCGTGCTGTTGCACTAAAGGTTTGTTTAGCTACCAATTGAGTCTCTCGTTTATGCTGTAATTCCTTCAGTTGAGAGCTGTTGGGTTGCACCCACACCTGGCCTGTCTCGCCATCTAACGCGATGAGCGTACCGTTTTTTAAATGCAATCCCTCCACTCCCACACCCACAACAGCAGGAATGCCGAGCGATCGCGCAAAAATTCCTGTGTGAGATGTCGCACCGCCCGTAACTGTACAAATCCCCAGTACTTTGCTTGGATCTAACTGAACGGTTTGCGAGGGAGTTAAGTCAGTCGCGACCAAAATCCCTGGTTCTTGGAGATCGGGAGGGGCAACCTGAGTATCGGTTAGCAGTTGCAAAACTTGCTGTCCTACATCGGAGACATCTGCGGCGCGTGCCTGTAAATAGAAGTCTTCCAACGTTTGATAGGTACTAATTGTCTCATTGATGACAGTGTTCCAAGCGGATGCGGCAGTAAGGTGTCGAGCAAAAATGTGCTGGCGTGCATTCTCAATTAACGATGGATCTTCTAAGTAGAGCAGATGAGCATCAAAAATGGTTGCTTCTTCTTCTCCATGGGTTGCAGCTTGATGACGGAGACGGAGAATGCGATCGCGTGCGAGCGAACAGGCGACTTGCAATTGCCGCCATTCAAGTTCGGGATTGTCTGCATGTTCCTCTGTAACATTCACAACGGTTGGCTTGTACATCACAACCATCCCAATTGCAATGCCTGGTGAGGTTGGGATTCCGGAGAGTTGAGCGTTTGCCAATCTAGGGGTTTCCGGGAGAGAGGTTACAGGCAACTGCTCAACTGAGGCTTCACCGAAGTTCGCTGCAACGAGGTGCTGCAAGGCGGCTAGGGCTTCTGTTGCGTCGTCACCTGTAGCCGCGATCGCAATTTCATGTCCCCGACGAACACCGGCTGTAATCACCTGATTGATACTCTTGGCATTGACAGACTGACCACCAGAGGATAGATTTCGCAGAGTAATGTCCGATTGAAACCGGGAAGCCGTGGCAACAAACTTAGCAGCCGGACGGGCGTGCAATCCCATTTGATTTCGCACAGTAAGATGGATTTCCTCCGTCGGTTGCTCACTCTCACCGTCTGACCCCTGACCACTGACAACTGACAACTGACCACTAACCCCAGACAACTGAGCGGCTTTCGCTGCCAGTGCACCTCGTGCTTCGGAAATGACTTGCTCGATATTCCCTCCATTCGCTGCCTGGACTACGGCTGCGATCGCGCCTTCAACTAAGGGGGCTTCGCACAGTCTCACCTTATCTTGCTTTTCTTGGGGCAGAAACTCGCATGCCATTTCCGCACTCAGTACAGCACTGCCCAAATCCATCAGCACAACTACGCCCTCATCACTATAAACAGACTCAATTGCCTGATAAATCTGCATCGCGTCTGTCCCCAAAGGGTTTTCCGGGTCATCTATTCCGGCGGCAATAGCGAAGTGGGGCGTGTCAGAAGAGCTAGCGTGATGCTGCGATCCTTGAACCATTTGAGTGACTAGTTCTTGGATTCCAGCAGCCAGTTTTGCACTATGAGATACGATGACAATTCCCACCATGATTCCATTGTCCTGATTCTCCTAAAAGCCTTGGCACATCATGCAAGCGGCTTTTCTGGCAATTGCTGCCTTCCGTTTATAACACTTGTCATACACAGGTGTAATATCCTAAAAGCATAATTGAAAAGCTAACTTTAGAGTGAAATTTACTTGAGTGTGATATTTACTTTAGTGTGAAGCGTTCGTGTAGCGTTTCCTGTCAAGATCTCTGTTATAATCCACTAGTAAATCTCCTCATCACTTCTACAGCTAACTTTAACGGATTCCAGTAGAAGTCAAGCGCTTCGTGAGTCATTAGTTATTACTCTTTCGTTGACTCCATCCAACAACTGCTTGCAGGCGCGGACTGGGATACAGCTCCTTGAGAGTTCCTAGTCCTTGATTTTTCAAAGCCTCAAGGGGCGTTAGCATCAGCTAAGCGAGGCGTAGGCTATGAGGTGACAGCAAAGATTTCTTGTTTCTTTCAGGGGCAACTACGCTAACACAATGGATTTGTTCCGGTAGTATCCCAGTCCGGTCGATCCAAAATATCTAATGCTCCGTGGCTACTTGAGCAGCAATTTTGCATTTTCCTATCTTCTTAGAAGGCTAGGAAATTAATGGGCTGACGGAACGATCCGGAATTGACAGATAAAGTTCGGAAGTACTGAGTAAGTAGAACTTTTAGAGTTAAAAGCTGAGAGCTTTTAATAAATCGTAACATCAGGGTTATAATCTGATTAAGAAATTGGTCTCTATAAAACAATTAAGGAGGTGAAATTGGTGAAAAAAGCACACAAAGACCAAAACTTCATGGTGGTTGACCTAACCGAGACTGTGTTAGTTCGTACCCAAATCCCCAGTGCCAATCATGCGGCATTGCGCTCTGGGTTTGCAGGATACCCAACCAATCCCCGTTGGAATGGTGCTAAGGTTCAAGCCTGGAAAACTGGG
>JAIUYC010000798.1 GCA_020216575.1 Coleofasciculus sp. S288
CTTTTAAGGCTTGTTGTAGTTTCTCTATTTGCTCGGGATTGAGATGATTTTTTGCTGGCATTGCCACCCTAACTTGGCTAAATTAAAGTTTCTATTATACCCTATTTAAATGCCGAACAGCTTAACGACTTCTATCACTAAAATCGGAGGGGGTTCGTTGAGTTCGATGACAGCCTCGCGGGTTCTTAACTCGCGCCACTGCTGGGTAGGGATAACGGTCAAATCGGGAATGCGAGAGGTATCCCACTTGCCAGCACGAGGCGATCGCACACCAATTGCCACGGGTCTAACAATCCAGTCGCGTCCGGTACGCCCAATCTCAGCATCGATTTGCCGATAGAGAAAATCAATGATTTCTCCATGTTGCCCCGTGCCAATGCTCATTGCCACTAATTCCCCGTTCACCAACTCATAGCGGGTATCAGTCCCGTTTGAGTAGGTCAGATACTCCTCAAAAGTTAGTTTCTTGGTCATTACAGTCACGATCGCCCCCTTCAGAGCATCTAGTTCGGTAGGCTGTAACCCAACTTTAGCAGAGCATTGCGGAACTTACTTTCCGATGTGTTGGCACGACTAAAGAGCGATCGCCCACCAGCATACAACACGACTTAATCTACCCATCATCAGAATGATACCTAAAGCGCGATCGCAACTTTACAACCTGCTCCTACCCACCCTCCTATCAGGTAATATTTGACTCCGGGATGCTGAGAACCCCGTGGAGGCTGTAGGTTAGTGGACATCAACCAGCAAAAAGAGCAGTTTAGCTATGCGTACATCTATGCAGTTGCTTCAACTGCTAGCTATTCCTTCCAAATTGCAGCCAAACCAATGGATTTTGACGGCATTGATATCATTCTTGCTGGTGGCTGTGGGGAAGGAATCATTCGATATCCCCGCCTAGAACTCCAGGTAAAATGCACTGCTCTAGATTTGGTGAGCAATGGCATAATCAGATATCCTCTCCCCTTAAAAAACTACAATGATTTGAGAATAGAGAACGTTCAGGCTCCTCGTCTCTTAGTTGTTGTCGTCGTACCCGATGAGCCAAACAACTGGCTAACTCAGTCTCCACAGGAACTTTGCCTGAGATATTGTGGCTACTGGATTTCTCTACGAGGTCAGCCCGCTACCCAGAACCAAACCACCATCACTATTTCCGTACCCCAGCAAAATATCTTTAATGTAGAGGCACTCAAAACCCTGATGCAGCGAATCGAGGCAGGCGAAACCCTATGATAGTCACCGTGCGAGACCCTGAAATTTTGAAGTGCCTAGAGCCAGAGAGAGTGCGTATCTATCTTCAGCAGCATCATTGGCAAAAGGTGCGACAGATTGAAGACAAAGCTTCTATCTGGATTCGTAAGAGTGAAACAGGAGAAGAATCAGAGATTCTCTTACCCTTAAAATCAGAATTTTTGGACTTTCCCCGTCGGATGGCTGAAGTTTTGCAAACGTTGGAAGTTGTCCAGCAGACTTCTCAACTAGAAATCTTGAGCGAACTCGTTACCTGCGCTCCAAACCTCACCATTCAGGGGATCGTTACCAACCTACAAGAAGGAGCCACAGCCGGGAAAGTGACTCTCATGGGCGTTGTTGTGGGAAAACTGCGGCGAATTCAGCTCGAACTAGCCGAACCTGTGTACGAACTTGCAGTCAAAGCCTATCAAGCTAGGATTCCGGTTGTCTGTCAAGGCGATTTGCTCAAACAAGGTCGCTCTTTTGTGCTGCAAAACCCCCATCACTTCACGTTAGATTTAGATGCATGGGTGGGATGAAGATTTGGTAGAACAGGCAACTCCTGGAACTCCCGCCTCTATTTCGGTAAGCTGTAACCTAGCTTCAACAGAGCATTGGGGAACTTGGTTTCAGATGCCGTTAACAGGACTAAAGAGCGATCGCCATTTCCTCATTTGCATAAACACAGGTATAGACTATAGGGGTAAAAATTTGATGTAGTCTTGTTAGCGTAGGTACAAGTGTCTAGTCTGCTTGACAGAATTAAAGTCAATCCCAAGCAGTGTGGTGGTCGTCCTTGCATTCGTGGGATGAGAATCAGGGTGTCAGATGTATTAGATTTACTAGCTGCTAGTTTAAGTTTTGAGCAAATTTTAGAAGAAATGCCAGACCTTGAGATGGACGATCTTAAGGCGGCTTTACTCTACGCAGCACGCAAACTCGATCATCCAGTGCTTGCAGTATGACAATCTGGCATTCTCACTGCCACTTTGCCAGATGCTCTCGAACTGTTGCGATCGGGTGAAAGGCTTGTAGAAATTACTGGAAATTAAAGGAATTAGAAGAAGACCTAGATAGGTCAAACTCGTGTATTGTTAGCATGCATAAAGCGAGCGTTCCCCCAGACTTTATGTTTCCATTTAAATACCCGGTTCCTCAAACTGACCCACCCTTGTCACCTAGAGAAACGCTACCGACGATGTACGATCTTCCGAGTGAAGATCCGGAGGAACCAGGTTTGCCCGATGAATTCCATGACTTGCAACCCCAATTATTAAGCCTGACGTTCTGCCCTCCAAGCTATCCGGCTTCGCGAGTCTTCAGTGCCAGCGACATGAACCTTTACTATGATGTGCGTCATGCTCTGTGGTATAAGCGACCGGATTGGTTTGGCGTTGTCGGCGTACCTCGACTTTATGATGAGGTCGATATGCGCCTGTCTTACGTAGTTTGGCAAGAGGGCGTAAATCCGTTTGTGGTGGTGGAGTTGCTTTCTCCAGGTACCCAGAAAGAAGATTTAGGGGAGCTTGATGAGGAAAAATTGCCACCTGAGTCTGAAGACGTTGCGGAGAATGGGCAAGCGATTCAACCTCAGAGTGAGGATAAACCGCCGCGAAAGTGGGAGGTTTACGAGCAGATTTTACACATTCCTTACTATGTGGTTTTTAGTCGTTATACCAATCAGTTACGGGCTTTTAAACTGGATGGGGCGCATTATCAAGAGATAGAGTTGCAGGAGGCGCGAGTGTGGATGCCTGAGTTAGAGTTGGGCTTAGGTTTGTGGCAAGGGGAATTTCAAGGAATCGAGCGGTTTTGGTTGCGTTGGTATGATGCTCAAGGCAACTGGATTCCGACTGAAGCGGAACACGAACGAGTAGAAAAAGCACAGGCTTTACAGCAAGCTGAACAGGAGAGACAGCAAGCTGAACAGGAAAGACAGCGAGCCGAACAAGCTGAATCTAGGGCTGAAGAAGCGGAAGCTCGGTTAGAGTCTTTGATTCAAAGACTTCGGGAGTCAGGAATTGACCCAGATGAGTTGTTGAGCGATGGTAGCTAAATTGAAGTTGAGCAGGCAAGAGCGTTGCTTAAAGGAAGTTTAAATCAGTGACCAGTGAACAGTAACCGTTCGGCTGAGCGCTCACGTCGAAGCCAGTTATCAGGTGCATTCCGGGGGATGCGAGACCCATAGCGTGTTACCTACCATGCTTCGACTCACTTCGGCAGGCTCAGTGTCCAGCTCAGCAGCCATCTTTGATGGGA
>JAIUYC010000799.1 GCA_020216575.1 Coleofasciculus sp. S288
CGAAGTGAGTCGAAGCATGGTAGGTAACACGCTCATTTCTCGCATCCCCCGGAATGTACCTGATAACTGGCTTCGACGTGAGCGCTCAGCGTTCGACTGAACTTCGACAAGACTTCGGCGTGAGCGCTCAGTCGAACGCTCAGTTGCCGCGCTCACGCCGAAGTCCGAACGGTCACTGTTCACTGGTCACTGATTTAAAACTTATTTATAGCGGTTCTCCTAAAGGATGAGGTACAAGATTCTAGAGTTTTGGGAATTGGGAATAGGCAAGAAAGTTAGATGTACCTCACTGATACGAGAATCCGAGAATCGCTATAGACGCGCTAGAGTTAGGTTTTTATCGAGTTCATTCACATCTGCTTGAAGCAGATATGTTGTACCTTCGTGCTAAAGAAATTCCTCACCTGAATTCCATCTGACTTTTTGCATTAATACCTGAGAAAACACTGAGATTTGCATAAACTCTTTTAGGGATAAATTTAGAAAAATTGGAAGTTGATTTCAGGAAAGCTTCATTTTTAGCTAACAGAATATTGTTTGTTATCAGAATTTTGATAGTTAACAAGGGAAAAAAATGAAATTCAATTCTGTGTTAGTAAGCTTTATATTCTTCGGTCTGATGGCAGCTTGGGATGCTCCTCTTAAGGTTGTCACCCCTCAGGCTGTTCAAGCCTCAGCTCAAGAAACTCTGAACACTCCCGCCGGAAGCTACTCAGGTAACCCTACTACCGGGGGAGGCTATCAAGGAAATTGGCTGTGTTTGAACAATCCCGCTGCAAAATGTCAGGCTTAATGAAGTCAGAACTCATGCAGTACCTCGTTTATCTTAATCCGTCGGGAAGACCCCCGTTATAGCCAGCGCGGACACATCGAACCGTTTCTTGTGTACTGCGCATTGGTTTAACGGTGGGACGGCCCTTAAATGGGTGAAGTAATTCGCCCCACGCCGCCTCATGAAAGGCGGTTAAGAAGAGGGATTCGATGTCCCTCTTCTTAACCTTTAGTACTTGTACGGCAGCTAATAAATGAAGTACGCGACAATTTCGGAGCTTTCCTCCTCACCTTAGAATCAGTGAGCTGGACGCTCACTTGTCTTGAAGGTGGGGACTCTCGCGATTACGTTCAGGACTTACGCAAAGAAAGTCACTAAACCACCAACCGTAGGGACACGATATATCGTGTCCCTACAATATGTAGCGTCTGTGCGTAAGTCCTGACGTTGAAGAAACCCCGATGGCAGTGCCATAGTAGGAGGCGAAAAATTTTTCTCAGGGATTGCCTTAGGGTGCTTTGGCTGGTTGTATGGGGAGTCAGACAAAGAGACACCAAATGCAAAGAAATGTAACGTGCCGAATTACACCCTGAGTGTGACAATCTACTAGCTACACTGGTATAAGGAACAATTAGGTCTAACCCTCTGAGGAGTCTGGATGAGTTCTCCTCCTAGTTTGCAAAGACCTCCTATTATCTCATATCAGGGGACAGAATGTGCGAACAAACGTTACTATCCCTAGATTGAAGAATTTTATAAATCCTATAGGAAATCCGTTTGCAAGTCTAGTCCTGTAACAAAAATCAATACTAACTTGTATTAATGTATACTAATATTTAATAAAAAGAAAAAAATGAAACAAATCTATAGCTTGAGAGGCGAATAGGAAGCGTGATTCAGCATCAACTTGTTTCTTCTGATCGACAGCTCAGCCAACTGCTGAGGCGTTATGATGCAGAAGCGATCGCTCAGTATTACCGCTCCCGACCGTGGGCGGCCATCCAGCGTGCCCTCACGATTATCTGGTTGTTTGCTAGCTTCATTTTCAGTTTGAAGTGGGACGAATGGCGAAACCAAGCTGAGCAAAACAAGTTGAAACGAGCGGCACAGTTGCGAGAAATCCTGACTCGCCTCGGTCCGACATTCATTAAAGTGGGACAAGCTCTCTCCACACGCCCAGATTTGATTCGCAAAGACTTTTTAGACGAACTGATTAAGTTACAAGACCAACTGCCACCCTTTGAGAATGCGATCGCATTCTCCATCATCGAAACCAACTTAGGCCGCCCGCTCCAAGAACTATATAGAGAAATTTCCCCGAACCCCGTTGCTGCTGCCAGTCTCGGTCAAGTCTATCGTGCCATTCTCCCCACAGGCGAAGAGGTGGCGGTTAAGGTACAGCGACCCAATTTGTTACCTATCATCACATTAGACCTTTATTTGATGCGTTGGGCAGCTAGGTGGCTTGCTCCTTGGCTTCCCTTGAATCTGGGACATGACCTGACTTTAATTGTCGATGAATTTGGCACAAAGTTATTTGAGGAAATTGACTACCTCCACGAGGGTCAAAACGCTGAAAAATTTGCCCATAACTTCCGCAACGACCCCACGGTAAAAGTCCCTATAATTTACTGGAGTCATACGAGTCAGCACGTCCTTACGCTGGAATGGATCAATGGCTGCAAGCTGACAGACACCAAAACGCTTTGTGCGGCTGGATTAGATGCCGATGCTGTAATTCGGACAGGTGTAATTGCAGGTTTGCGCCAGTTGTTGGAACATGGCTTTTTTCATGCCGATCCCCATCCAGGTAACTTATTTGCCATGCCGGACGGGCGTATGGCTTATATTGATTTCGGCATGATGGATCAACTAGAACAAGTCACGAAGGAAACCATTGCTAGCTCCGTCGTTGACCTGATTAATAAAGACTACGATACCTTAGCCAAAAACTTTGTCAAGCTGGGCTTCTTAACAGCAGAGACGGACATCACTCCCATCATTCCCGCTTTAGAAGCCACGCTGGGAGACGCTATAGGTGAAAGTGTTGGTAACTTCAACTTCAAGACGATTACCGATAAGTTCTCGGAGTTGATGTATGATTACCCATTCCGAGTTCCAGCCAAGTTTGCGCTGATTATCCGTTCCTTGGTGACTCAAGAGGGATTGGCGATCACCTTAAACCCTAACTTTCGTATTGTGGATGTGTCCTATCCCTACATTGCCCGTCGGTTGCTGACGGGAGAATCGCCCCAACTGCGCCAACGGTTGTTGGAAGTGCTGTTCCGGAATGGTAAATTTCAGTGGAGTCGTCTGGAAAACCTGATCCGTATTGCTCGTACCGATACGAGCTTTGACTTGCTACCAACTGCTCAACTGGGGCTACAGTTCCTCCTGTCTGCGGAGGCGCAACACCTCCGTCGTCAACTGCTGTTGGCACTGGTGGAGGACGATCGCTTCCACACCCAGGAGGTGCAAAATCTCTGGAACCTTGTGAAAGACGATATTCAACCATCTCGTTTGTTTAATGCTGCGTTGGGCGCTCTGACTGGGGCAAGCAGCTAGTTTCTGATCCACTAACCCTACTACGTCATACCGAATGGAATCCTACTATCTAGTTTTACCGGAACCCCCCTATGTTTTATTGGTGGCGGGTTTTCTAGCCGCGATCGCATCAGGCAGCGCCTTCTACACCACCCTAGTGCAACGAGTCCGGGAATG
>JAIUYC010000800.1 GCA_020216575.1 Coleofasciculus sp. S288
CGCGGCAACGCGATTTGCCTGCAACAACGTGCTCAATGGCGAGGGATTCAGGTAAGAGTTGTATCCCTCGACCAGCAAACCCCTGCTGAGGCAATGCGAAACGTTGATATCTTTGTGGGGGGCGGGGCGCAAGACCGACAGCAGGAAATCGTCATGCGCGATTTGCGGGGCATCAAAGCCGAAACCCTACGCGAAAAAATAGAAACGGGAACACCGGGGGTGTTTACCTGTGGTTCGCCCCAACTGCTGGGTCACTACTACGAACCTGCCCTGGGGCAGCGGATTGAGGGATTAGGTCTGTTGGATTTTGTCAGCAAGCATCCTGGTCTTGACGCCAAGCGTTGCATTGGCAATGTGGTGTTTGAGCTGACGGCATCGCCATTAGCGCAAGAGTTAGAAGCCATGATGGGGACAAAGCCAGTAGTGATTGGTTTTGAAAATCATGGCGGTCGTACTTATCTAGGAAACGTCGAACCCTTGGGGCGCGTTGTGAAAGGGTACGGAAATAATGGAGAAGATGGGACAGAAGGGGCATTTTATCGAAATGCGATCGCCACCTATTCCCACGGTCCCTTGTTACCAAAGAATCCCTTTATCGCAGATTGGCTGATCCAAACAGCGTTGAGTCAAAAGTATCAGAACTCTATATCGTTGAAACCACTAAACGACACCTTGGCAACATTGGCACGGGAAGCTATGTTTAAACGGCTTGCCCTTTCCCACCTGATTTAACAACCCGTACATTGATAAACTACTCTTAGCGTAGAAAGAGTTTAAGACTCAAGTAGGGCAACCAAATGGGGCAGTCTGAGCAGAGGAAACTCTCGCCATTTTTGGGAATCCTTGCCCTAAAGCGCTAGCTATGGTGGGGCGGATATCAATAAGATGTTGGTCATAAGGTAAATTTGCAAACAGGAATATGACCGAAAAAGGAATCGATAGGAGTGCCACTAGCCTCCTCGTTCTCATACTCCCAATCGCATTTCTGATTGTCCTGCTGTTTCAGGCTTGGCCTGTGCTGCTGGCATTGTTTGTCATTAGCGTTAGTTTGAGGATTTGGGAGCAATACCGCTGGAGGCAGTGGAGCAAGCAAGTCACCCCCTACTTTAATCAACTGATTAAAGAAAACCAGGGATGCTTGACAGCGCTGGATTTATCAATGAAGGCAAACCTCACCGGTTCGGCGGCGAAAAGCTTTCTGGATAAAAAAGCCGAAGAGTTCGGTGCTCAGCGTAAAGTTTATGAAGATAAAGGTACGGTGTATTACTTTCTCACGGCTAGCGCTCTGGGTAGCATCTTTGATGACAGCAAACCCCTGAGTGAACCCGATTATGAATCGTTCACTAGTCCAGCTCCCCAACTTATAGAACCACAGATTGAGACAGAACCGAACCTGTCTCAATCCGAATCCTCTATCAGTCCTATCCCAGAACTCGTGAAGCCTTCAGTTGAGGAAAAGCCGAGTCCGTCACTTAGTGTATTCCCGACAGCTACGATTGGCACAGAGGCCGAACCCTTAGCAAAACAACAACCGCAGCATATAGATGTTGAGGCAAACGTCGAGCCACTGACACAACACAAGCAGGAGCATGTAGAATTTCTCGAAAAAGAGGATACGTGGGACGAGTCACCCAAAAACGAAGAGATAGTTCCTCAATCTCTCATCCAATCCGAACTAGCTAAGCGTCTTGATGTTCATTCCAGTACAGTTGGCAAACGCAAGTCTGACCCTGATTTTGCAGAATGGAGCCAAGGTAGAGACCCAGAGGGAATTGCTTGGGAGTATTCTCCAGAGACTAAAGAGTTTTCACCCGTGCAGACGAAGCCGAAATCCTAGTTATCGATAGAGCAATAGCACCATACGTTGCATAGCTACAGCAACGTTTAGACAAGTTTTTGGTTAGCTCAATAATATCGAATCCGTTTGAACAACCAGATTATCGTAGGGGCGGGTTTACCGATATCTGGGTTACGTAGGGAGGATACTGATAAACCCGCCCCTACACGTGTTATGGTCTTTTAATCTTTGCGATCGCCTCATATCTCTCTTGAAAATAGGAGTCAGGAGTCAGGCTTCCCAGAGCGTCAGCGCTCGACGTTCGGCTGAACTTCGACAAGCTCAGTTGCCGCGCTCACGTCGAAGTCCGACGGGGGTTAGGGGTCAGGAGCGCACATAATCAGACACGCCCACAAAATTTGGCAAAAATAACCCCCGCTCGCGGCACGCTTGCGGGGCTTATGATAGGAAATTCAGTATATTCTCGTCTATTATACTTCTTACGGTAGATGCGTCAAGAGCTATTTTAGGACAATTGACGGGCTTAGAATGGTCAAAACTAAGCTAAATTTTTTTACTCACTGCTATGATGATGGAGCGATCGCGTTCTAGCCTAGTGGTAAGCAATAGTAGGCTAAAACGCTAACAATTAACATTACTCCCTCTTGGTTTGGCCACTTTCTTGGCTATTGTTAGCTTTTTTGAAGCGGAACGGGATTTTTAGACAAACAAGATAATGACCAACAGAAAGCCAAAGAGAGATAAGGTGGAATCCCTAAAGACTGGAGCAAGAAGACTGCGGAACATAATTAACACCTCTCCTTAAGCAAATGGACTATAGTTGATGAAAATTTTTGACCAAGCCGATTCGGCCAGGTTGTAGGTTGTATGGGGATTCACCTACTACCTAACATCTCTTAACCGACGTTTGAGAAGTCTTAGCCATTAATTAATTGGCCAATTGAATTGCTCTATTAAGTAGTTTCGCAGAAAGTTCTGGAAGCGTACCAGTACCTTGAGAGAGGTTTTTGCAGTGGTATCTTCGTCGTTGTCTCAAAAAATCTACCACTAGGAGTATAACCAGCTATAGGTTGAAGTTGCCGTTGTCTGAATTCTTGTTCATTAGCCGATAGGGAAAAATTAAAGTTCTTGGTGAAGAGGGAAAGAAAATACCCTCTCGGCATTTATGAGGCCGAAAGGGAGAAACAGTTCAAAAGCTATATGTACATTTTATTAATCCAATGTGAATAATTTGTGAACTGCTGAGCATTTTTTGTGAAGATACCTGCGCTAACTATAGCGATTTTCACTCCAGTGCAATACCCAAGGCTCAGGATTCAGGTAGGAAAGCGAGCAATTGGTTCGAGGTAGATTTCCACGCTGAATAGCTTTGTTGGTTTCTTTAGAAATTAAGGATATGCATAATTCGGTTGCGTCAGTACCCAATTAGACAGATTCGCTTAACATTTAGACAACTCTTTAGATAGACGAGCTAGAAAACTAGCCGAATTAACATCTTTAACAGAAACTTCAATCACTACGCCTATAAGCTTATAACTGGCGTGGCTTTTTCAGTTAAAGCGTTTTAAATTTCCAAAATTGGTCAATTTTTACCAAATTTCTTTAAAGTTCTTGAAGGTAATACTCACGATAGACCTATGAATACACACAATCAGAAAAACTCAATCAAAAAGCTTGTTGGCTTGAT
>JAIUYC010000801.1 GCA_020216575.1 Coleofasciculus sp. S288
ATTGAGAATACCAAACCGTTGTTCTAAGGTTTTGCAGACTTCCTTTTGTAGCGTTGAGATCTGTTTTTTACTCTCTAATTTGCCGCGTTTGTTGATTTCACCGAACGCTGTGCGGAGGGCTTGCCCAAAGATTTTACAATACTCGCGCAAGTACAAGCAAGCTTCTGGAGTGCTTGTTCTAGCTTTAGTTTGTAGCGTAATCTTGGGCAAGTTTTACGGCCTTCTTGAGGGCATCAATCTTAAGGTTTAATCAATTATGCTTAGATTTTATCATCTAATTCGCAAGTTTGTGAGATTTTTTGGGCGCTTTTCTCCAGTTCTTGAATCAGCGCTTTGTTTTGATGACTTCTGAGTCCATACAACCGCGCTGAAAACACGGTGATAATTTCCAAGACATCTGAAACAAGTTCCTGTTCGACCGAGCTGCCAATATGCTGATTGATAATTACCACCTCAACGCCTTGTTCTTCGCACAAGGCAAAAATCAACTCAGCACCAAATCTCAAAAGTCTATCTTTATTGGTGATGACAAGCCGTTTTACTTCTCCAGAAAGCAGCAGCTTAATCAATTTGGTCAGACCCCGCTTGTTGTAATTAATTCCTGATCCAATGTCAGAAATCACCTCAAAATTCCAACCTTTTTGTTCGCAATAAGCCTGCATCACCAGCTCTTGCCGACGCAAGTCTTCTTTTTGGGGTCTAGTACTGACACGAGCGTAGCAAATTGTTTTCCCGTCTTTTTCTTGTGTTCCTAATAATTTGGCAACGTCATAGCGTCTATGCCCTCCGGGTGTCCGTTCCGATTGGATTTTCCCTTCCTCCTCCCATCGTCTCAACGTGTCCGGATGAACGCCTAACAGGTCGCTAGCTTCCTGAATAGAAATCTTAGGCATATTCGCTAATCATTGATGACATAAGCTGCAAGTCCTCCGCCTATGTTGAGTAACGCAGTTGAGCGACGATTGATTCGCATAAGCCTAGCAAATCATCCTCACATAAATTACTCAGTTCTGGAATGAACTTTTCTACTTCGTCTGACGCCGTACAGTAATGAGGAAGACCCATGTAAGTCTCATACATTGATTCTTTTGCTTCACCGATTTCTCTATGAAGTTCCTGCTGGCATAGATTCGCAGCAATTGTTGCCAACAACGTCAGCTTTTCAAACTTTTCAATCTTCTCTTCCAAGCACAACCCAAATTCTTCGATTAGGAAGTCGAGAACGGTGTCGTCTGTTGTACTCAAAGTTTGTGTCATGGTAAAAACTCCTTGGCTATGGTTTGACAATTACTGGGGTTCCAACTTTAATTCGAGCGTATAAATCGTGGAGGTCTTTCCGCCGCATTCTCAAGCACCCCGATGAGGCAGCTTGACCGACAGTTGCTTCATTTGGCGTTCCGTGAAAGCCGATTTTGTTTCCGTTTTGTAGATTGATAAAACCTATCCAGCGATCACCTATTGGATTTGAGGGCGATGGGGGATAAATCTCACCAGTAAATGGGCTTTGCCACGCTGGGGCTTTCTGCATTTCTGTAACCCTGAAACTTCCTGTGGGCGTTTCCCATCCGGGTTTGCCGATGGCGACTGGGTAGCTTTTGATGGTTTGATTGCCTTGCTTTACATAGACTTGGGTGCTACTTAAGTCCACAACCAATGTCAGATTTAAGTTAGGTTTTGGGGCTTGATGCTGGATATGTTCTTGGTGATAATCGACTTTTAATTCTTGAAAGTTAGCTGTGTTTTCTGGTGTTGGAGTGGGCAATAATGTTACCCCCAAAATAATTACTCCTAAAACTCCAGCCGCTCCCCCAAAAGCGAATAAATGTCCTTGGTGAAGCATGGCTTACCCCTTTGGTGATGCCCCGCTAGGAAGCCATTCAAAATTCAAAATACTTTACCTAGCGAGACTGAGGCTTTTAACGAGTGCCACACTGCTACTTGTAGGCAGGACAGTTTAGCAGTGGGGCTTTTTCAGGCGAAGAAATTAGGCAACTTTGGCTTCAACTAGTCCTAAGCTGTCACGCATTTAATTTACATATAGTCAGCAGCTAGGATGCTTGCCAGCCTTAAGTTCTTCCATTTTGAATTTTGAATTTTGAATTTTGAATTGCTTAGTAATTGGGAATCGATGCCGCTCATTGCCTACTTCTCCCAGTGCGTGTGGTTGGCAAACTGAACGATCGCTTCACAAAGTGTTGCTAATTCATCACTATTGAGCAAATTGTTGAGAAGTTCCAACACTTCCAACAGCTCGTTTGGCATTTCTGCCACTGCATCATGGTAGGCATCCTCAAGTGAGTAATTAATCTCTCCTTCCTCTGCATTGGCGTGGGCTGCAAGGCAGTTCGAGATGGTTGCAACGAGTACCCATTTATGGCGATGCTCGATACCCTCTAAATAGCCTCCAAACCGCTTTTCAAGCATGAGGATGGCTGGAGAATCACCGCAAAGGCTTCGGATTGCTGGAACTGTGGTTGTTAGTCTTGACATCAGCTTACCTCCTGCTGAATCTGAGCAGTGAGCTTGGCGATTTCTTCTTCAACGTTTTCGTGAAGCGCCACTGCAACTACGCGATCGCAAAATTCCATTGGCAGTTCTTCAGACTGACCCACCAGTGCTTTATCAAGGCAATCTTCGATTAGGCGTTCGCCAGGTTTGAAATCAGTTGCAACCTTGGCTTGATACAGGCTCAGGGCTGCACGGGCAATGAGAAGTTGGTTGTTCTGTCCGTTTTGATTCACAATCGATTAAGTCTCCGAATCGAAAGTTTTACTCGGTTTAGGAGAGAAGGTCAGCGTCTGGGACTAGGAAACTCTGGCGCTGATTCTTCGTAGTTTTTGAAAGCTCTGCCTGTTGTTGTTTCAATTCATCTACTGCTGCATCCAGCGCTTGATAGCCTTCGGCAAGCAGTTCATCAGTCACCGTATCGGCTGTCGCTAATCGGTCGAGGAAGTCCAGCAGATTCTGCTGTTCGGGGGAAAGGTCGGGTTGCGTCATGATGGAGTGCTGTAATTTCTTCTAGTAGGTAAGAAGTCAGCTCTCTTAGCTCTCGGAACTATCAGGACTGGCTTCTTCTGTTGTTTCTTGGGACTGCTGTGCTAATCGCAGCTTTTCCAATGTTTGGCGATACTTCTGAACCACAGAATCAGGCTCAGAATCTTCTTCCTTCCACTGTTTAATCCAGTCCACTGCGCTGTCGTAATCTGGTATAAGCAGTAATTCCTCAATTTGTGCTGCCCGATTAGCAACAAGCTTTTCTACTTCGGCTCGGTATTGGTCTGCCCATTCGCTTAAAGTTGGTTCGTCATTTGAATTTTTATCGTCCACTGCCTCGGTTATCCTCTTCTTCCTCTTCTCCTTCTTGGTTTCTTACTGAGTTGTCTGGCTTGTTGAAACTCATGAATACATTCATGGAGACAGTTGAGTTGGACTTCAAACTTTTAAGTGCAGGATGAAAGTGAAGATTCCTGCATGACCTTTTTTG
>JAIUYC010000802.1 GCA_020216575.1 Coleofasciculus sp. S288
TACACTCTTTCCCTAATCGAGAAACCACAGTTGCGCCGTGGAAGTCGTAGTGAACTAGTCAGAAGAGTTCAGCAAGTTCTGAAAGATGGTCGCTTTTACAAAGGCATAGTGGATGGTGACTTTGGACGCCAAACCGAAGAAGCAGTAAAAGCGTTACAGAAAGAGCATAATCCTTCGGGAGTGAATGGCATTATCAACGATGAAACCTGGCAAGCTTTGGTAGAGCTAGCTACCATGCTTACAAGCAATTAATATCGAATCCTGGTCTACTACATCCTTTTTCAGCAACCCAAAAAACGTTGTAGAGACGTTCCAGCGGAACGTCTCTACGAATAAGACTTCTATAGTTATGATTGCAGAAAAGGCAATTGAATGATATGCGGCTGGCTGCTCTTATCGGAATCAGTGAATCTGGATAGTTTATCTCCTAGATGTAACTTTTTCAAGCTTTATGCAAATTCAAGTGTTTTTAGTAGCTTATTAAATTTGAACTAACCTGTAAAAATTCTAATCTTCTCCTTCTAATCATTAGGAGTGAGGCGTTTTATACTCTTAAAGGAAAAACGCCTCAGACTAGTCATTTTGATACCTCCTTCCCTTGACCCCGTGTTAATAGTACTGGAGGTTGTTGAACATGAAAGATGGCGAAAATTGCACAGAATGTGCTGGAGGTACTTTGAGGAAAGGCAAATACCGGGGATATTCTGATTTTGGAAAATATATCGTGAAAATCTGGGATTTAGTGTGCGATAAGTGCGGGTTTGCCACAACTACATCTGAGAGAGTTAACAAATAAAATATTAAGAAAAAGCTTTTTAGGTTGAATTCATGTTTGAAAATAGTTTTTGCGAATTATAGAATGGCAAATTATGCCTTGAACACGGCGGCTGGATCGAGGTGGGTAACTTTTTGAATGGCAAAGATGGCTGAGCCAACACACATTACAACTGTTACCCCAAAAACTGCGATCGCAGAAACGGGCGTGATTAAAATCAAAATACCCTGAGTCGTATAAGTCCAAACCGCAACGCTGTAGCAGAGTACCATGCTGGGAATGTAGCCGAGAACTGCCATCCAGAGTGCCTGTTCGATAATTACACCATAAATTGTCCAATCCGACGCACCAATTGCTTTGAGCGTGCCAAACTCTTTCAGATGGTCAGATACGGAGGAGTAGAGAATTTGCCCGACAATGATCACTCCAACAATAACACCCACCGCAGCACCAAGCCCCAGAATAAAACCAATACCCGTTCGCCTCTGCCAAAATGTTTGATTCAACTCGATAAACTCATCATGGGTATAAGCACGGGTGTTTGGTAAAGCGGCTTCTAATTTCTTCTTGAGTGCTTGTAAATCTTGACCGGATTCTGCTCGAATCAATACATAAGTAATCAGGTCGGATGCAACTAATTGATTAGGTGCAGAAGGAGGTTGGGAAGACGATGAATTTTCAGGAGAACGCGAGTAAGTGTTAGTACAAATTAATTCCTGTGAACCTGATGGTAACTTGCAGGACAGGTTAGCCGTCTGACCCGATGTTAGAAAGGCGTTACCATTTTCTAACGAGGTGAACATAAAAGCATTCGATACGATTGAGCTATTTCCTCGCGTGAAGCCAACTATCCGTGCTGGCAAGGAATTTACTTCAACCATATCCCCAATTTTTTTTACGTTCAGCGAATCCAGGTGAGTTTGATCCACCATGATACTGTAAGGCTGTTGGAGCGCACTCACACTTCCTTGCGTAATATTTTGAGGTGTAAATAATTGCCCGTTTGGGTCAAATCCCACAACTCTCACGCGAGAGATTTCACCCACAGGAGGACGCCACGAAGCACCATTGAAAATTAATGCTTCTGCTCGTTCCACTCCTTCCACTGTTCGAGCTTGCAGGACGTGTGATAGGGGAATGGGTAGAGTGAGTTCAAGTTGTACTAAGGTGTCTGAGGAAACCCAAATATCAGCGTCGGAATTTTCAATTAACTGAGTCGCCGAGCGAGTAAACCCATTAAAGATACCAGTTTGTAGGGTAACTAGCGTCACAGCAAACATGATTCCCGCTTGAGCAACAAGAAAGCGGAGGATATCTTCGAGCAGGTTCTTACGGGCAAGGGAAACCATAGGTGTTAGGAAAGACGCGGGGACAGGGGGACGCGGAGACGCGGCGATTTGTTTATAAGGATGAGCGATTAGATGGACTGGATATGATTGATACAAAATTCACTTCTAGCGTAAGCCTTGGCAGGTGAAAGCTGCCCAGTAGCAAGGATGTGAGAAGGGAAATTTATCTAAAGAACTTTTGATAGTGCTAATCTGGTTTTTAACTTTACTGCACTTTAAATATTCATGAGTCCATTTCAAATATTCTGCTGAACCTCGCTGATATTGTTTTCGCTTTTTGTCAGCTTCCTCTTTCCTAACCTGTGCCTGTTCGGAGAGTTTTTTGATATCCTCTCTGCTAATAAACTCCTCTCTACTCAGTAGACGCAATTTGATTTGAGCTTGTTGCAATGCTTCGGGGCGATTTTTCCCTTGTTGCCGATGCTGATAATAGAAGATGGAAAATAGGGCTGTAGCTAAGTCGTTGACTGCCCAGAGAGTACTGACAACGCCTCTAGCCCCCGCACACAAAAAGCCTGTGGAGAGGGTGAGAATATCATCCGTTACTGGGACTACACCTAAACCTGTCTCACAGCAAGAGAGAAACACATCAGAGAGATTGAGGAGTCGCCAACCCGGAGTGAGGAGTTCTCCTAAGGTAATTGTCTCATCTGCTAATTGCAGGACTGATTCGAGGGGTTCATCAAGACGAGATTGAGCATGATGGCAGGAATGAAGCACCTGGACTCGCTTTGCTAGCTGACGATAGTTACTTTTCTTGGCTTGAGTGCGACCTTTTAAGCGATCGCTTTCCGGAATATTGTACAACTGGGCAATTTGTTCGCCCTCAAAACTCGCAAAGGGCAGATCTTCGGTAGCATCTTCAACGATACCGTAGGTGATTTTATCTCCTACTTCGCCGCGTTCTTTGCAAAATTCCAGAATTTGGCAGCTTGGGGTGTAGCGGATGAGAAACTTCTCTCCTAGATAGTTTGCCCTCACCCCCAACCCCTCTTCTAAACGGGGAGAGGGGAGAATGGGTAAAGCCACAAAAGGAATCTGATGCAGCGCTAGGTGAGGTACTAAAATCAGTTCTGTGATGCCTTCAAGGTGTTGCTCAATTAAATTACTAATTTGCAAGCGTTGAGCCAGTTCGTATAAGAAGTTACTGATTTGAGATTGCCAAGTATTTCTATCTTCAATGTAGGGTTTTAACCAGTTCTGGAAAATCCAGGATTGCAATGTCTCGATGCCTTGTCCAGTGCAGGTGTGTAAGGTAATTTGGTTTTGTCGCAGAATGAAGATATGAGTATTGTTGCTGGTGGTGTAGAAACTGAGGATAGCAGTGGTAGGCTGCTCGATGAGTTCCT
>JAIUYC010000803.1 GCA_020216575.1 Coleofasciculus sp. S288
GTCTGGAGCCCCGGCGCGGCCTCCCGTCTTGCTCGCGAGTATCCGCCATTGGTTGATGGAAATTGCGCTTGTGGGCTTTGCGCGGCTGACTGCCACAACCTTGACGCCCTTCATGGCAACACTAGAGCAAATTCAAGCTGAACCCTTGCTCGTGCGTCAAGCTGCCTTGTTAACGGGGTTCTTTAATGAGTTGATGAGCCTCGTTCCCATTGTCGATAGTAGCGCCATTCCCCTCTATCGCTGGGTTGATTTGTGGACACAGGCAATGGTTGATGCCTTGCGCCCCTCATTGCCTCACACGGCAACGAACGTTTCTGGCAGCTTAAACCTGTTGGGGTTAGACTTGCGTCATCACGCTAACTTCGTCAGTTTTATCGCCTACGGTTTACTGACAGGTGATACTCAAACCAAACTGGTGCGGGTGACTATGTCCGCTTATAAAGTCGATGCCATCAGCGGCAATGAAATTTGGCTGCTTTTTCCGGATGCTGCCCCCTTACTGGATGCCTTTGCTCAAAATCAGGCGCTTCATCTCACCGAGACTCCAATGCTGCCGACGGGCGACATCCTGTGGGCTGGCAGCGCCAAGGTGGGAGACAAGTATGATTTGATGGCAAAAGCGGCGGAATTCTTCGCCCTCACTGCGGCTAAAGCCTTCAACCCCTGCCTGATTCACCCTGCCAATCGCCATCCCGTGCAACTGTCCGAACCCGTCTTCCTAGAGGGTTACACCATTGAGAAAGACCAAGATACGCTGAGCCTAAGTTGGGGAGAGTCGGGTAAACTGCGAGTTGCGACGGAGCGTATCAGTCCATTATCTGAGATTACGAGAGAGGCGATCGCATCCTCCACCCAACTCTTCGGACTCCTCCGCTTTGACGCCGGACACTTTTCCGTACAGCCCTTAGCTATTACCGTACAACCAGCCAAAGGCAAGCCAAAAACAATCTTCACCGGTCAAACCGCCGTCAATATATTGAAAAAGCCGCCAAAAAACAGCACAGTTGCCATCTTACAGGAACGCGCCAGCCGTTTACTGCGCAAAAGTTGAGGGTACATACCTATGGACGCCAACCCCATCGCCCAACGCCGTCAAGTTCTTTACTGGCGGTTACTCGCTAGTATGTTTGGCTTGACTGAACAGGGAGCTAATTTTGAAGGCATGTCGGTCGAAATTGTCGATGAGCTTGGCTTACCCCGATTAATTCTCGACCCAAACATCGGGATTGATGACTTACTGCATCGCTACCCTGAATTAGAAGCTGATTTTACAACACCGATTCTACCTGAGTCATCAGAAGAAGCGATCGACTCAGAACAAGACGAAGAAAATCCAAAATCCGAAGACACTCTACGTCGCGCCCTAGTTTTCTCCAAGTTGCTCCTCAATGCCTTTGGTCCCAACACCCAAACCCGTGTTGTCACCGCCCAACAATTTGCTCAATGGTGCAAAGACCGAAGCTACCTGGAAAAGGCACTAGGCTTTTCAAAGAGCGGTCAGTTAGCAGGTGCAGGTGCGGGGAATGGCAGTGGTGTGGATGGTGATGGCAGTGCAAGCGGTGGTATGGGTGCAAGTAGCGGTACTGGACAAGGCTTTACCATCTCCGAAGAACAGTTACGCGCCACCCTTAAAGCCATGGAAGGCGAACTTGTCGATCGCATGGCACTGCGGGAGGTACTCAAAGATGACCAACTTGCGAATCAACTTACTCCGTCCATGGCGTTAGTCGAGCAACTCCTGCGTGATAAAGCCAATCTGTCTGGTAACGCGCTCAAAAATGCTAAACGGTTGATTCACGAATACATCGATGAATTAGCGGAAGTTCTGCGCCTACAGGTGGCTCAAACTCCCTCCGGCAAAATCGATCGCTCAGTTCCCCCGAAGCGAGTTTTCCGCAATCTCGACTTAAAGCGCACCATCTGGAAAAACCTCACCAATTGGAATCCCGACGAGCAACGGTTATATGTGGATCGTCTCTACTATCACCACACGGCTAAAAAGAAGACACCTACTCGCATGATTGTCGTTGTGGATCAATCCGGTTCGATGGTAGATGCAATGGTGCAATGTACGATTCTTGCCTCAATTTTTGCAGGGATTCCTAATGTTGACGTGCATTTACTTGCCTTCGATACGCGAGTCCTAGATTTGACTCCTTGGGTACATGACCCCTTCGAGGTTCTGCTACGCACTCAACTAGGAGGTGGAACGTATATTTATCAGGCATTGGTGGAAGCATCGCAGAGAATTTTGGAGCCACGGAATACAGCCCTCGTCCTCATTTCTGACTTTTACGAAGGGGGAAGCCATCAAGTTTTATTTGATTACATTAAATCCTTAAAAGAATCAGGCTTGCATTTTATTCCCGTTGGAGCGGTTACCAGTTCTGGCTACTTTAGTGTAGACCAATGGTTTCGGACAAAGCTCAAGGAGTTGGGAACGCCTATTTTGACGGGTAGCCCTAAAAAGTTGATTCAAGAATTGAAAAAAATAATCGTCACCTAGTCCGTCCTAGCTTAAACCTCCAGCTAACACCTAAAGCCATTAAAATGGACTATAAGCCTTTTAAGGTAATTATTTAGTCCTCTTGAGAGGACTTAAGCTATTAGCCAGGGATTTGAATCCCTGGCGGGTTATTGGATCAGTGCAAGACTCCCCATAAACTGCATTCACAACAATGGATGAAAATCTTTTCTTCTGACTCCTGACTCCTGACTCTCAGGACAGACATAAAACTAGAAACTATGCAAGTCAAAGAACAACACTACTACACACCCGAAGAATATTTAGAACTAGAAGCATCTGCAACCTTCAGGAGTGAATATTATGAGGGCAAAATATTTCCAATGGCAGGCGGAACACCAAATCACAATCAGATAAGTCTCAATTTGAGTTCTGCACTCAATTTTGCCTTAAAGGGGCAACCTTATGATGTATTCATGAGTGATATGCGCTTGTGGATACCACTCAAGCGACTCTATACTTATCCTGATGTGATGGTTGTTGCAGGCCAATTGGAGTTTGCTCCAGGGCGTAGAGATACAATTACCAATCCTGTAATGATTGCAGAGGTTTTATCAGTGTCCACGGAGAAGTATGATCGAGTGGGAAAATTTAAGCTTTATCGAGGGATTCCAAGTTTTAAGGAATATATTCTCATCTCTCAAACTGAAATCTATGTTGAACAGTATTCAAAAGCTGAGGACAATAAATGGCTATTCTCGGAGTATGAGGGGGAGGATGCATTGTTGGCTTTAACCTCTATTCCGTTTCAAGTTTCTTTACTTGACCTCTATGATAAGGTTGAGTTTGAGTCTGAACCATCAGAGTAAATAGTAGTATTGCTAGCTAATTTGAGTTGTGGATAATAACAAACCACAGAGGCGCTCCAGAACACAGAGAAAGAGGAGAGAAGAGGAGAGAAGAGAAGAGGAGAGAAGAGAAGAGGAGAGAAGAGAAGAG
>JAIUYC010000804.1 GCA_020216575.1 Coleofasciculus sp. S288
AACCCCATAGACAACGGTGTCACATCCAACAACAAAATATCCTTCACTTCATTGGTGAGAATTCCAGCCTGAATGGCAGCTCCAACTGCTACCACTTCGTCGGGGTTAACATTCTGATTGGGTTCTTTGTCAATAAAGCTCCGCACCAGTTGCTGCACCATTGGCATGCGCGTCACTCCCCCCACTAACACCACTTCATCGATTTGAACAGGACTTAAACCTGCGTCTGAAAGCGCACGTTTTAGGGGTCTGCGCAATCGACTCACCAAGTCTCCACATAAACTCTCGAACTGAGCACGAGTGAGGCGTGTCTCTAAATGCTTAGGTCCATCCTCTGTTGCCGTGATAAAGGGTAAGTTAATGTCGGTGACACTCACCCCCGAAAGCTCAATTTTGGCTTTTTCCGCCGCTTCAAACAGGCGTTGCAGGGCTTGGCGATCGCGTCTTAAATCCACCCCTTCAGCTTCCAAAAACTGCTCTGCGAGCCAGTCAACGATTTTCCGGTCAAAATCATTGCCACCGAGTTGGGTATCCCCGCTAGTTGCCTTAACCTCAAATACCCCATCCCCAACGTCTAGGATAGAGACATCAAATGTGCCTCCTCCCAAGTCAAATACTAGGATTGTCTCGCTCTCTCTGCGATCCAACCCATAGGCCAAAGCTGCCGCCGTTGGCTCATTAAGAATTCGCAAAACTTCCAACCCAGCAATCCGTCCTGCGTCTCGCGTTGCCTGTCGCTGAGAATCATTAAAGTAAGCGGGAACTGTAATCACCGCCCCCGTAACTGGTTCTCCCAAATAGCGGCTTGCCTCGTCTGCTAACTTCCGCAGCACCATTGCTGAAATCTCTTCTGGGGCAAATTCCTTCTTCAAACGGGGACACCTAATTTTGACGTTGCCCGTCGTTTCGTCACGGCGAATCGTATAGGCAACTCGCCTCGATTCTGGGCTTAATTCGTCATACTTGCGCCCAATAAATCGCTTAACGGCATAAAACGTATTCTGAGGATTGAGTACCGCTTGGCGACGTGCCATTTGTCCCACCAATCGTTCTCCATCCTTACTGAAGCCAACCACCGAAGGTGTCGTCCGCATGCCCTCTGCATTGGCAATTACAATCGGCTTGCCACCCTCCATGACAGCCACCACGGAGTTTGTTGTACCTAGGTCAATGCCGACTACCTTCCCCATGCGCGTTCCGATCTCCTATCGCTTTTGCTGCCAACTTGCTCAACAACTTTACTTATCCTATATACTGCTGACAAGAGGGTATGCCTAGCTCGGTGCGATCGCAAATGGCTTCCTGTTGTCAGCCGTTGTGAGCCGTGTGCTGAAGTTCTTAACATATTCTATCGTGCGGAAGTTGCCTCTCCGGGAGCAGTAGACAGGCGTTGAGTTCAACGGGTCGTTCACAATAAGTGCATGTGCCTAGTGTAAGGCATGGAGATAGCTCTGCTGCATTATGGGCAACATTATTAAGCTATGGCGGTTCTCATACTCATGAGGAACAAAAATTTCTCCCCCCCCCCTGCTCCCCCTGCTCCCCCTGCTCCCCCTGCTATTTTCTAGATAAGGGCGGATTTTATAGTTGAGTGCAGGCTTCCCTGGTGGCGATCGCAATTTTTCTTCTCACTCTCATCCTGGTTATCTGGCAACCGCGAGGACTGGGCATCGGATTTAGTGCTTTGGGGGGAGCGCTTCTTGCCCTTGCCACTGGCGTCGTTACCTTACAAGATGTCTCCGCAACTTGGGGCATTATCTGGGACGCAACCTTTACCCTAATTGCCCTAAGCCTTATTTTCCTCATTCTGGATGAAGCCGGTTTTTTCCAGTGGTTGGCGCTTCTAGTGGCTCGCCTAGGCGTTGGTATTGGGCGTCTGCTTTTCCCTTTAGTAATCCTGCTGGGGGTATTGGTAACAATTCTGCTGACGAACAATGGCACAGCTCTATTCTGGACGCCCACGGTGATGGAAATGATGCTGATGCTCAGCTTTCGTCCTAAGGCAGCTTTAGCATTTGTCTTTGCAACGGGTTTTATCGCTGATGCGGCAAGTGCGGCGCTGCCAGCAAGCCATCTAGTCAATACCATCTCAGCGGATTATTTCCAGATTTCCTGGTTGCGCTACATCTTGGTAATGATACCTGTGAATTTTATGGCGATCGCTATCAGTTTGGGAGTTCTCTGGTTTTACTTTGAGCGATACATCCCACCCACCTACAACCTTGTGCGCCTGCCACCGCGTTGCGCTATTGGCGATCCCATTGTCTGCCAGTGGGGCTTTGCGATTTTCGGGTTACTGATCATTGGCTACTTTTTTGCTCCAAGGGTGGGTGTTCCCGTTTCCTTCTATGCCGCTATCAGTGCCTTAATCATGCTAGCACTGGCAGGGCGTTGGTTTCACAACGACACTACTGTCGTCATTTCGCTCCGCAAGGTTTTGCGAGAAGCGCCCTGGCAAGTTATTTTTTTCAGTCTCGGAATGTATTTCGTAGTTTTCGGTTTGCGTGACGTTGCGATCGATTCTCTTTTGAACCCAGTATTACAGGAGCTGTCTGACTGGGGATTGACCCTTGCTGCAACGGGGACTGGCTTTTTAGCCGCTCTCCTATCTAGCATCCTGAACAATATCCCTACAGTACTGCTGACGACCCAGGCAATTCAAGATATCACCGCAGTCAACCCAGTTGTTCGAGAGGTGATGGTGTACGCGAATGCGATGGGTTGCAACCTAGGAGCAAAAATTACGCCGTTGGGCAGTTTATCTACTTTGCTGTGGCTGTACGTTCTGGCACGTAAAGGACTATACATTAGCTGGGGTCAGTACGTGCGCATCGCTTTCGTCCTGACCATCCCTGTTTTGTTTTTGAGCTTGCTCAGCTTAGCCATTTGGCTTCCCTGGCTAATTGCCTAATCGTCTCCCAGGATACAGCGCCAGCTAGGAAATATCTTTTATCCTCAAGATCAAACGCGCAGATCAATTTTAGGTAATCAGTGATTTAAGTAATATTAATAAATCATTAAAAAAATATAAATTACTATTAAATTATTAGGAAAGTAATACATAAGCTTTAAACTAGCTATAGCGATTTAAAAGCTACATTGCTTTAGGGTGTGTCTACTTGCCTCACAGCAGCTTTTGGAGCAGCAAATCGTTGTGCAATTGTGCTGTTTCAAAAGGGTTTTCAAACCGTGTAGGGCGTCAGCAAAGGAAGGTCAAGCACTTTGTCTGCACTGTCTCTTGTCCTAGTCGCTTTCAGAAAACGAGTGAGGAGTTGAGTCAAACAAGCTAGGAAGGTAAGCAATGGCAACCCAAGTGGCAGAAACCCCAACCACCGAGAGTAATCAAGTGGAAGCAGAGCCAAACGGTTTTGTTTGTGACGCTCTGGACAAATTTTTCGCCCTCACACTAGATATGTTTTTTATGGCTGGCTTGGATGGCTATTTCAAGCAACT
>JAIUYC010000805.1 GCA_020216575.1 Coleofasciculus sp. S288
AAGCAGTTTGTTGGCAAAGGACAAGGTGGCTACACTTACCGAGATGCCGCTCAGAGCTTCCTCACCCACACCAGTCAAACGTCTTCCTACAAAGCATTTAAGGACGATTTGTACGACTACCTAACGGCCTCAATCGATCCTAACTACGGAAAAGGTCACTTTAATGACCGACTGTATACTCATCTGAAAAACACCCTACCTCACAGCGATGCCCTAAAACCTAGCGAATTTCTGCTGATACGCACCTGTAGCCAGCTGTTGAATTTCTTAGTGGTAGAGAGTCCTCAGCGACCTAACCACTTTATTTTTGTTGATCTGATTACCAACTTAGGCGCAACCCTCACCATTGGCTTGTTGCTTAAGATTGTGTTGCTGTGCCAAAAGGTCAAGCCTTACTTGGAAAAGCGATTTTCCATTTTGTTTAACCATTATGAGTCGTGGGCAAGAGACGGCGTTCCGTGGTTAATTACATCTCTGGAAAACTTGAACATTGCGCTGAGCGTTCACTTTGGCTCTGCTGACCTTTCCTGCCTTAATCAAATTATGTAGGTAATTGGTCAGGGGTCAGGGGTCAGTTGACTAAGAACTAAACTCTACCGTGCGACTATTGTACAGACTCATTGCCTTTTCAACCCCTTGTTTGAGACTGAGTTCCACGGCGTCAACCACGAGTTGGAGAACTTCAGACATTAACTGGGTTTCTTGGGGTGAAAATTTTCCTAGGACGTGGGAGACGCTGTCCTTGTCTGTGCCAGATTTGCCTATGCCAATTCGCAGGCGAGGAAAATTTTGTGTGCCGAGATGAGTAATTGTAGACTTCATCCCATTATGTCCTCCAGCCGAACCCGACAGGCGCAGGCGCAGACGCCCCACGGGTAAATCCATATCATCATAAACAACCAGGACTGACTCGGGTGGCAGCTTATACCAATCCAGCGCGGCACGAATCGCCTGTCCGGAACGATTCATATAGGTAAGGGGCTTGAGCAGTCTGATTTTGTTTCCATTCGCACCACGTCCTTCCCCCAGGAAAGCTTGGAATCGGCGATTTTCGCCCCAAGGAATCTGCCAGGTTCGTGCTAGGGCATCAACAGCTTCAAAGCCAATGTTGTGCCGCGTTTTATCATACTTGGGTTCTGGATTTCCTAATCCCACAATTAGCTGAGGAATCACAAAAGTAGGTGGTGAAGTAGCTTCAGTCAAATGATATTTTAGGCGGTAAGTGGCAGGTGGTAAGAACTCAAGCCTATACCTCTAAAATCTAACATCTAAAACTCACTCAACATGAGTTCCCCGTGAGCAGCTCTCAGTTGCCAGTGAATGCTGAAGGAGTTGGGGACAAAGAACCTGGCGAGTCAGCAACCACTGGCCACTGCTCACCGATTTTAAATTCCCTTCTAAAACCTTGGTCACTGATAACTGAGAACTGGTCAGTGTTAAGCAGGATACTGGAACAGGGATTCTAGGTAGACACGAGCGCAGGCGCGATAGCTCTTAGAGGCTTCTAGCGTCTTACTATTGCTATTTTGGAGCAAAAACAGGGACAGGGCTGCTGCGAAGACCCGATCTTGGTCCCAGGTTGGATGGGTTTCCAGGTAGCGCTTAAGTGACTCGTGCAGGTCTTCAGGGATTTCGGCGAGGATGCTTACAGTTGCCTTCATAGTTACCTCTTGTTTCATGGCGTGTCGGGACAAAGCAACCTTGCTTTCAGGGGAAACCAGCTTTACAGCTGAAAGCAAAGATAGATGAACTTGGAAAAAGCACCCACTTCTACTGCCGTTGGGCTTTTCTCAGATCAAAACTTTTTGTTGGTTGCACTATTCTCAGCTGAGATGGGGTGGGGTTGTCAATGCTGCGAAATATTACAACCCCTCTCAAACCCAAAAAATACTAACGAAACAATCAGCACTTGAGGGTGATCCCCGTTACATTCATTTACAATAACGCCGTTCTTCTTGGCTGCCCGATACTTGCTGAGGGAAATCCCCAGTAAGGCGGAAAGACCCTATCCCACCGTTCGTGCCTGTGGAAAACTAGGGGGAAACTGTGGAAAAGATTGAATAACTGTGTGGAAATACTGGGGAATCTTTGGGGGAAAACTAAGGTGAAAGATAAGAATTGCAAAGGTTTGGCGCAGCGTTGGGATCGCAGTATTGGGACTAGACACGAAGACTAGAAACTGTGGAATACGGAGGCAGGGGAGCAGGGGAAGCAGGGGAAGCAGGGGAAGCAGGGGGGATGGTGTGTGGCTCTTTTGATGAGGTGGGGTCATCATTAGTTGGTTGAGGCTAACTGGGGACTGGATGAGTGTATTCTCCCTGTCTCCCGCTCTCCCCATCTCCCCGTCTCCCTTCTAACTCAAGCGACAGAGTGGGCGTCAAGGGTCATCGTGTGACCCAAAACGCTAAAAACCTGGCGCTGCTCGAATAACTCAATTAAGTCACTGTTGATTTTGTTTCTGGCTGCTTCTTGTCGGAGGATTTTTAGTGCGGTATCCATCGGGAGTCGGCGTTTGTAAGGGCGATCGCTGGCTGTGAGGGCGTCGTAGATGTCCGCGATGGTCAGTATCTGTGTTTGCACGGGAATTTCGTCTCGTTTCAAGCCTTGGGGGTAGCCAGAGCCATCCAGCTTTTCGTGATGCCCGTAGGCAATGGTTGGAACATTTTTGAGATGCTTCGTCCAGGGAATCCGTTTGAGGAAGTGGTAGGTGTGAGTAACGTGGGCTTCAATTCCCAAGCGCTCTTGAGAGGTGAGATTGCCTCTGGGAACCAGTAACTGAAGCATCTCCTCCTGTGAAATTAGGGGTTTGACAACACCATCAACATCGCGATAGGTATATTCAGACAGGGCTGTCAGTTGAGCTGAAGTCTCTTCCGAAAACGCCTGAAACTCTCTGGTCAACAGGACATCTGGTTCATTAAGTTCTTGCAGGAGTTCCCAGTAGTGATTGAGCCTCTCGATCGCCTGAGCGACTTGACCATCGAATTGCTCTAGTTTCTGGCAGTGAGAGCACTCTGTTGTGGAGGTGTTATCCTGATGCTTGTGGCTAGACTGTTCAAGTAAATACTTAAATTTGGCTTGAGCGCAATCCATTTCTAGAGTACGCTGTGCCAGAGCGAAGCGGTGACGAATAATTTCCAGTTGGTCGGGGTAGAGTTTTTTGCGCTTGCCTAACAAGGCTTCTGGTATTCCAACTTTGCCAAAGTCGTGCAATAGGGCGGCGTAGCGAATTTCTTGGATTTGGCGTTCGTTGAAATGAATCAACCGCAGCGGTCCGGTGTTGACGGCACTCGCCTCTTCTGAAAGTCTCACCGTAAGTTCAGCGACTCGTTCCGAATGCCCGGAGGTCGTCGGGTCTCGCGCCTCGATAATCTGGACAGACGCTCTGACGAAGCCTTCAAATAGATTCTCAATACTCTGTTGTAACTGATTGCGTTCGATGGAAATGGCG
>JAIUYC010000806.1 GCA_020216575.1 Coleofasciculus sp. S288
CGATTGTGGGAACAACCATTTGGTCAGCAACTTTCGCCGCATAATTTTCAATGCGGGTGTCATGGACGGGTGCATCTTGCATGACTTTAATAATCTGTCCGGCGCGAGTCTCGGCACCCACCTTTTCCGCTCGGATATAAAGTTGTCCTTCCCGTACAAGGGTTGATGTATAAACGGTTTGTCCTTTTTTGCGCATCACGGGCATGGATTCACCAGTCAGTTTCTGCTCGTCGATTAGCGCTTTACCCCGGATAATTTCACCGTCTACAGGAATTTGGTCGCCCGGATAAACGATAACAGTATCGCCTCGCTGTACGTCGTGGATTGAAATTTCCTGTTTTTGTCCGTTGCGTTCTACCCAAACAAATTGTTTGAGTGAATCGAGCAGATCCAGCGTCTGGAGTTTAGAAGACTTGGCAGTTTGCTCCCGAATGGCTTCCCCAATTTCCACCAGCAAAATCATGAGCGAGGGGCTGATAAAATGACCTTGCAATGTGGTGATAGTCACTGCCATCAGGTCAAGACAATCAATATTTAGCCGTTTGTCGATCAGGATGCTCTCAAAGGCTCGTTGCGCAACTGGCAAAGCAGCAACGGCAATGGTTCCCCCGATTATCAACGGAGGAATGGGTAGCCCCATTGGACCCCCAAGTAAGGCGACAGTAGCGCTAAGCGCCGGAAGAGCAAGCCCTGTTAAAGAGTTGGATTCTTGTTCGGGTTCCTCTTGATTCGATGCCGCTTTTAAATCGATTAAGATGTCAGGTCTACTGGCAGATTGAATCAGATTAGTAAGATGCGATCGCATCGTTGTATCTGAAATAAAGCCAGGGTCATAACTAACAGCCATCGACCCTGCTGTCGTATTGACACGCACATCGGTAACGTTGGCATCTGTTTGGGTTAAAACGGTTAGTCTTTGAGCATATTCAGGGTCAGTAGTAAGCTGAGGAACGCGAAAACGAATCCGTCCGGGAATTTCGTGGACTACCTTGTAAGCCACTTCTGAATGCCCTGTTTCTGGCTGATTGTCTCCTACGAAAGTCGTTGATTTGCCATTAAGTTCTGAAGCCGTCTTTCCAGAGGGTTTAACTTGATCTGCTTCTTGAGTTGCAGACTCAATTTGCTTGATAACTTCGCGGGTTACATTGGCGGCGACAACGTAAACTGGAATTGCTACCAAACCCTCGATCGCCAATGCTCCTGTAACAACAAACCCTGCAACCATTGGGATGAGCGATTTTACCACCTGCACGCTCGTCTCCGGAAACGTCTTCTGTAAATGCGCCAGCAAATCGGACTGCTCTTGCAACGAAGGCTCTAATTTCAGTTCCGGCAACACCTGTGTCTTCTCAGATATCTCAGCAATTCCAGCTATTTGAAGTCGTTCTAAGGTCTGTGGTAAAGACAGTGTGCTTTCATCAAACGTAATCACCAAACTATTAGTTGTTGGATTCGTCTGCACTTCACAGACACCGTCTTGTTGCCGCAGTTGTTGCGCTATCTTATCTAAAGCAGATGTCAGTTCGCTGTTTGTAGTACGCAACCGCACACGACCGGGAATAGCATGAACAACTTGGAACTCGCTCTCCAATGTTGGTGCAGTAGTTTGTGTCATTTCTCTTATTTTTCTCCGGGCAAGCTCAGCCCAATAGGTAGTGCAAGTGTAGATAGGACAAATGTTCGGGGTGACTTTTGAGGTTCACCCCGGTGTTGCAGGTTTGCTCCGCTAGAAGCGATCTGCGCTTTACTGCTACCGCACCATGCTTCGCAAACGCTCTTCTCGCTTCGCTATCGCGCTTCAGAACACGCGGCTATTATGCGATCGCTCGAACCCGTTCGACTCGCCAGAACTCGTCTGTTGAACTGCTTCGTTTTTTGTCGATGGCTCTGACGTGTTGTGCAATTTAATGAAACTATCGAAGGCATACCACGCCAAGACATACCAAGGGGCTGCCTGAAATTCCCATTCACTTCGGATCAACTCTCGCACCGCCAGCGCTGCTAGCCCCGCCGGTAGCAGCATCTTCAGATCGACAACACCATTGGTTGCCAGTCCGACTCGCTCGTTTAAATCCGCGACAGCACTCGTTAAGTCGGCGGCTACCACTGATTTTCCCCGACTAAACGGCATTTCCGCATCAGTAACGCTGCCAAGGATAATGCCTAAATCCTGCAAAACGGCAGAAATCTCATCCAAGCTGCTCTCTTTGTAAGCGTGATGGATAATAATACTGCCTGTCTGGACATTCGTCCGAACTTCATGAACGTCAGGATGGGCGTTGAGCGCATTGGCAATTCGTGCCAATTCCTGAGGGTTGCGGCGCTTAGGGGAAACTCTCAGTCGGGTCCGACTCGGCGTGCTGCTAATAACATGCGTATGTTTGGGTTTGGTCATTTCTAAAGACGTGGAGAACTAGGTCTTGCGAGCTAGTCATTGACAACGATAATTTCAGGTTGGTTGTGTTCGGGTTCGGATTTACCGTTTTGGTGTTCTTGAGCGAGCTCAGATTTTGCCTCTGCCACTAAATCTTCAAACACCTCTGTCGCCTCTGCAAAAAATTCCTTGCCCTTTTCATAGGCTAAAAGTCCCTGCTTGATGGCAGCCTTAGTCAACGGTTTGCCAACTTGTCCGACGACAGGAATGAGGATCGGGGCAAGGATCGCAGCTCCAACTCCTGCTGCAATCCCAGCAGGTCCGCCCAATTCAAAGCCTTCAATCCCTGGAAATCCTTTGAAGATGTCTTCGAGCGCCATGATATTCCTCCCAAAAACTCCAATTGTAATCTCTAGACTAGCTAGCTTACATATTAAGGTTAAGAGAATATCCTACCTTTGGATATAAAAAGGTTAAAAAATTTATCTATCTTGAGAGACTGAGCAGTTTGGATATCTAGAATACAGTTCAATGTTTCACAATTGTTTATGCTGTCTCTCATCTTTACAAGCAGGTGCTGCTTTTGTAGCGGTAGCTAACGGCTTCAGTTAAAGGCAGCATAATGTTAAGAGCACAGCATTGCCGTGCTCCTACAAAAACTTGTGTTGAATTTAAACGTCGTGAACCTCTGCTCATGACATTAAAATGACATTGCCTCAGGTGGAGCAATATCGGTTCCAGCTTTGACACCAGTTTTGCTAGATTTTAGACCTGGCTTGCTAGTCACTTCTGTACGTTCTGCTTTAGGAGAAGCCGAGCTTGGAGAGGGGGTAGGGGGTTCAGGTTCAACGGTTGCCTTTGGCGCTGATGGGTGTGACATCCAACTCAATCCTCCCACAGCTCCCGCAATTAGAGCTGTGTAGCCAAGATACAAGTGAACCGAACTGAGTTGAAATCCGAACCCTCCTATTGATGGAGTTGTAGAGTGATACCAAGAGGGAATTACGGATTTAACGGGATCGGGTTCCGGTATGGAAGCAATCATCGCCGAACTATTCAAGCCTAACGCAT
>JAIUYC010000807.1 GCA_020216575.1 Coleofasciculus sp. S288
CCTCAAGTTTACGAAAGAAGGTGGAGTGTCGGTAAGAGTGTCAGTGGTCAGTAACAAACAACAACGGACAACTGACAACGGACAACTGACTATTCATTTTGAATTGGAAGACACGGGTTCTGGTATTGCCGCCGATGAATTAGAAACCCTGTTTGAAGCCTTTGTGCAGACTAAAACTGGCAAAGAGGCGCAGGAAGGAACAGGTTTGGGATTGCCGATTAGCCACCAATTTGTGAAATTAATGGGGGGTGACATGACCGTCAGTTCCCAAGTGGGACGTGGCAGTGTCTTCAAATTTGATATTATTCTCAGCGCCGCCGATGCGACCGATATTGAAACCCAACAGCTGACACGCCGCATTATTGCCCTGGAACCCAACCAACCCCGTTATCGGATTTTGATTGTTGATGATAAATGGACGAATCGCCGACTGTTAATGAAACTCCTCAACCCTCTTGGCTTTGAATTGAAGGAAGCTAGCAATGGTCAAGAGGCGATCGCAATCTGGGAACATTGGGAACCACACCTTATCTGGATGGATATGCGGATGCCTATTCTAGATGGGTATGAAACCACCAAACGCATCAAAGCCACTACCAAAGGTCAAGCTACTGCCATTATTGCCCTGACTGCCAGCATTTTTGAGGAAGAGCGGGCTATTGTCCTCTCAGCAGGTTGTGATGATTTTGTGCGGAAACCGTTTCGAGAGGCAGACATCTTCGACACAATGCATAAACATTTGGGAGTGCGTTATGTCTGCGATAAACCGATTGACTTACAGCCAAGAGAAACAACTGACTCAAATGCCCTAACTCCGTCTGCGTTTGCCACGTTGCCATCCGACTTGCGGACTAACTTACAACAAGCGGCAATCTGCATCGATATGGATAAGATTGACAGGGTACTTACTCAAATTCGCACTCATAATGCAGCTCTAGCCGAAGGGTTAGCCTTATTAGCGGCTGATTTTAAGTACGATCAAATTGCAGACTTAATTCAACAACCTTCCTTTCCCGATTAGATGCCATGCGCTGTCGCGCACAAAGAAGAAATGAAAATCTACCTCTCCTGACTCGGATGCATCCCGTTTTTATAAAAATACGGTTGGCGGGGAGCGGGGGAGTGGGGGAGTGGGGGAGAATTTAGATATAAACTCTCCTCACCCTTCTTTAAAGTTGCACATTTGAGATGCTCCCTCCTGACTCACAGTACGGGCGGGTTTATCGAATTGATTTGCGGGAAAACAAATATCTGGGTTAAACCCGACCCTACAACTCCTGACTCCTATTTTCCAGACAGCCGTCCACAAGCTATTGCTCACAACAAAGGAATGAAAATTCTTCTTACCCCTTCTGCCCTTTGCCCTCTGCCCTTTGCCTTATTTTCAAGACAGCCACCCACGGGCAATAGCCCATAAAAAAGGGATGAAAATTACTTTCCCCTGACTCTTGACCCCTGACCCCTGACCCCTATTTTCAAGACAGACACCCATGAACTGTCGTTCACAACGAAGAATGAAAATATACCTCCCCTGACTCCTGACTCCTGACTCCTGACCCCCTATTTTCAGATTAGAGCATGATGCCCAGCGAATGAATGATAGTCAAAACGATAATTATAGAGCCAATATTTTAGTTGTTGATGATACAGTCGCTAATTTACGTCTTTTAGTCAACCTCTTGGTTGATAAGGGATATAAAGTTCGACCCGCTTCCCATGGCTCTATGGCTCTATCCGCAGCACGGAGGGAACCTCCCGACTTGATTTTGCTTGATATCTTAATGCCGAATATGAATGGCTATGAAGTCTGTAAACAGCTAAAAGCTGACGAACTGACTCGTGAAATTCCTGTTATCTTTGTCAGTGCTGTTAATGAAGCGATTGATAAGGTAAAAGCCTTTTCTATCGGTGGGGTAGACTATATCACCAAGCCATTTCAAGTTGAAGAGGTTTTGGTTCGCGTGGAAACCCACTTAGCCATACGAAATTTGCAGAAAAGCCTGCAAAGTAAAAATGAAGAATTATCAAATACCTTACAACAACTCAAAACAACTCAAGCCCAACTGATTGAATCAGAAAAAATGGCAGCTTTGGGGAATTTAGTCGCCGGTGTTGCTCACGAAATCAATACCCCCATTGGGATTAGCGTAACAGCCGCTTCCGTATTAAACGAGGATGCGACAGAATTTTTCGAGACGTATCAAAGTGGTAAGGTGAAACGTTCCGAATTGGAAACGTTTTTAGATACGGCTAGAGAAAGTAGCAGACTGATTTTAGTAAACCTAAAACGTGCGGCTGATCTAATTCAAAGTTTTAAACAAGTCGCTGTCGATCAGTCCAGTGAGGCGCAACGCTCCTTTAATGTAAAAGAGTATCTAGAAGAAATTGTTCTCTCCTTAAAGGGAGAGTTTAACAAAACCAAACATACCCTCAAAATTACGGGAGATGAAACTCTCATCCTACATAGTTATCCAGGTGCCTTATCTCAAATTGTAACCAATTTAGTCATGAATTCCCTAATTCACGCTTACAATGAAGAAGATTCAGGGCAAATTCACATCGACTTTAAACGTGAGGACGACCAAATTATATTGCAATATGCTGATGATGGTAAAGGCATTTCATCAGAGAACTTAAGCCAAATATTTGACCCTTTCTTTACAACTAACCGAAGTCAAGGGGGGACGGGATTAGGGTTGCATATTGTTTACAATCTCGTTACTCAACGCCTCAAAGGAACTATCCACTGCGAAAGTCAAGTCGGTGTAGGAACTAGGTTTATTATTCAGTTGTCAATAGGGGGATGCAGGTAATATCTAGTTAGATAATTTTAGGATTAAAAACCAGGAACTTGCTTTATGTTAGAGACGAATAAAAAACAAATCTTATATTCACAGGAGGGGAGTGATGATTTACTTCTTATAGAAGATGAACTAGAATCTGTCCAACCCGAAGACAATTGGAAAGTTCTTGTAGTAGATGATGAAGTGGAAATTCACAACGTTACCCAATTAGCGCTAAAGAATTTTACCTTTGAGAGAAAACCGTTATGCTTAATTAGCGCCTACTCAACCGAACAAGCCAAACAATTAATCCAGTCTCACCCGGATATCGCTCTGGTTTTACTCGATGTGGTCATGGAGAAAGATAATTCGGGTTTAGATGTGGTTAACTATATCCGCTCATCCTTAAAAAATGATTCCGTGCAGATTATTTTACGCACAGGTCAACCGGGAAAATGCCCGGAGAATCGAGTTATTTTTAACTACGCTATTAATGATTATAAGACAAAAACAGAACTGACAAAGTCCAAGCTGGTAACAGCTCTAGTAACGGCACTAAGAACCTATGGTGCAATGACGAAGCTGGATAGCAGCAAAGCCCAAATGGAGAAACGGGCGGAAGAAAGTAAAAAGCTCTATCAAAAAAGCAAAAATTATTCC